>CAJXUM010000058.1 GCA_913060855.1 uncultured Lewinella sp.
GAGATCAGCCTCGGTCTCGTGGGCTCGGAGATGTGTATAAGAGACAGGTCTAGGCCATTGTATTTTATGCGGTAGATATCACCCCAAGCTACATCTATACTGCCGAATCCGGCTTCCATTTCAACCACCGCTTTTTCGAGTAGTTCGACAGCGCGTTTTGGATCGGCTAGGCCATCGGGTGTCAGGCGTGGATTTTTCAAATCCCACTTAGTCTCATAATTTTTGGCATTCCAAGGGCTGAATTTATTGGACCAAAGGTAGAACAGCGCAGCCCCCTTGCTATCGGCATTGGATTCCCGATCCCAGCTTTCCAACACTTTTTTGGCGCGTTTGGATGGATCTGAGCCAAATTTATCAATGGCTACAAAAAGATCATCTAGTAATCGATCAGCCATTTCCCAACGGGTCGATAATTTGTAAGCCACCAATTCATCGAAGGTGATGGATTCATCTTCCGCGAGCATGCGTGCGGCACGTTGTGGGCGGAAGCTCATGCGTACGGGAGACATATAAGGAGGAAAATCTTCTGGCTTGAGTTGCATAGGGAAGGTGCTGGTCCATGGGGGATCATTTGCGTTTTGCAGCCAGCCTGCGGGTGGATTCATGATTTTGGGTAGTTCTTCAAACGTGTGGACATCAGTCCAAATGTACTTGGAGTTATTACCGGGGATGATATCACTCCAGAAGTCCCAACCCCCGCTACTTCTTTTAGGAACTTGGCCATTGAACATATAAAAGATATCCCCTTTTTTATCAGCATACATGATGTTGAAAAAGGGGATTTGTACGTCTTTCAAGGCCGCTTCGAACTCGCCAAAATTATTGGCTGTTCCCATATTCCACCATTGTAGGGCAGCATTATAACGATCGTAGCCGGGCATTCTTATGGCGAGGGCTTTACCTTCTTTCTGACTCACTACTCGTCCATGCAAAGACTCATAAATATCAATGCTTTGCTCTTTCAGTCCCCCATTCGATTGTTTGATCTTTATTGTTTTTTTGGAGACGGTAAAGGGCTTGACAACACCATCCAGTTCATAGCCATTTTCCTTGAGCGTAAGTTCATATAGGTCAGCATTGTCAATGGTGTTATTGGTATGACTCCAGCCCAGGTTTTCATTGAAGGCTATTCCTAAGGTTGGGAAACCCACTAGGGTAGCTCCATAGGTGTTAATGCCTGGGGCATTTAGGTGGCCTTCGTAAAAGAGCCATTCGTCAAACCAAGGTAAGTGAGGATTTTGGACGAGCATAGCCTTACCCGAAGCGGACCGCTTGGCACTGACCGCATAAGTATTGGACCCCCTTCGCGACCAATATTGAGAACGTCCCAAGTCACCTCCTCCGACAAAGCGAGAATAAATGACGAAGAGGTAATGTCGCATCAAGTCTTCGTTTTCTACGGGCAGTACTATCTTTTTGTCTTTGTCTAACTTATCAGGATGAGCCTTGGCGTAGGCATTCATACCCTTCACAAAAGCGACGGCATAGGGCTTTATTGCTGGGTGCTGGTTTTCCCACCATTCCACAGCTAAATCTGGATACCCCAAAGTATGCACCATCTGATCATTTTCGAAGTGATCCTCTCCCCAATACTCTGCAGCTCGGCCGCGCGATTTTCCATACAATTCCAGGATGAGATCCCCATGGCTATGCATTTGCGCCCAGCCGAAAGCAAACCCTAGCTCCTCCGTATTTTGGGCGTAGATGTGCGGGACGCCCCATTCATCCCATATAATTTCGGTTTTGTCTTTTTGGGCGGCGAGAAAATGGCAAAACAATAACAGTACTAAAGAGGTGAATAGTCTCATTTTCATATCTTTTGATGGCAGTTTAAATAAAAGCTGGGCCTAGACTTCAGCAGTTAACGCTAGCCCCTCTGAGATGAATTTCCTGAAGCCTGAGTGCTAGCTAGCGTCTTGAATGCATCTGCTAAAGTTACGTAACTTCTTGAATTGCTTTATCAAATCATAGGGAATATTCCGGTCATTTCGGTACTTAATTTTATCTTGGGATAGTGAAGTAATAAATTTCAAAAAGAAGTGCAAAGCCTACTCAAAGTTCTGAAGTTATGCAAGGATGCTTCTTTACGGCGAAATGGGAAGGAATAGTATTCTTGGGCCTTCAGATTGCACCCAATGGCCTATTAAATACGTATGTTTGAATAGCTGGCAGCTTGGATAAATCGAACAATCTATCCTAAAAGTAGCTTTTAATAGTAGGCTGCATTCAAGTAAGCATGAATTTTTTCAATAACCATAACAATATCAATATGAAGTACTTTTTCCCCCTATTTATGATCCTTATTTCAGTGGGTTTGACCTCTTGTGGTGCCTCCAAAGAACTGACAGCGGAAGCCAATGCGGCAAAATCTTCCTTGCAACAATGTAAAGATGAGGTGGCCCAGCTACAACGAGAATTGACGCAAGCTAAGAATAACCTCGGGGGCTCAGGGGATCAACTTACACAGATACAAGCAGAGAACCAATCGCTGAGGAGTCAATTGAATAGTATGCAGAACCAGTTGTCGACCGTCACGCAGCAAATGCAAGAATCCTCTGATGATTATGGCGTTTGGTTCCGTGTGCAGATTGGCGCTTATGAAGATCGCCGGATTGATAATAGTCTTGAAACGACTGATCAATTGAGTCTAGAGACAAGAAATGCCATACAAAAAGTAGCATTGGGTCGTTTTAGAGTATATGATGATGCCAAACAGTTGCAAACCCAATTACAGGCCATGGGATTGAAAGATGCTTGGGTGGTTTCCTATCAAGATGGTAAGCGTGTTCCTATCGAGCAAGTATTGAAACGATAAGACGTAAGTCTGATAAAATTGGGCGCTTGATCTATTAGGAAAGCAGGCCCCAAAAGAGTCAGAGAACACTATTACTAGGCTCGGTCTAAACCGAGTCGTATTTAAGCAACCTATTTGGTGATGAGCCCTCTAAAAAGCCGTCAGCAAATAGGTTTTTTTGTTAAAAGTCTAATCTCTCCCTCCAGGATCCAAATAAGCTGACCGTGACGGCTTCACCTTTACCTTTCTTGGCGCATCCAATAACAAAATTGTAGCACACCCACCTGCATGCTTCAAATGTATTAAGCCTTGCTTCAAATCTACAAACCTCGCCCAGTAGTGTCCCATACCTTTGGATCATTGAAACTAAAAATCAAAAGATCTATGCAAAATCAAATGGACACTACCGTAAGCAATTGGGAAAACTTTTTTTGGCTAATAAGTATCCCCATTAGCATTTTATTGCTAGTCCTTTTAGGACAATGACTTGCCCTATTCTTCGGTGACCTCATTATTCAGCTAAACTTTGAATTGACCAGCTGGCTGAGCGCTTACTAATCATCAACTTCATCATTATTAATCTATAAAAACACAAAAAATGAAAACATTATCACTCCTTGTAATGACTGTATTTAGCTTCTCGCTAGGCTTTTCACAACAAAAAGAAGAACAAGCCATTCGCCAAGTGGTAGAAACGATGATCGGCGGATGGAACGCGGGAAGCGGCGAACAATTTGCCAGTGTCTTTGCCGATGACCACGATTTTATCGTATGGAATGGCTATTTCTTTACCGGGATGAATCAGGCGCAAAACGCGGTCAATCACCAACGGATTTTTGATACGATGTATCGAGATACAAAAAACCATGCAGTAGTAGATAAGATCCGCTTTATTAGAAAAGACTTGGCGCTGATTCATATCCTCGCTGCAGTAACCCCAAAAGAAGATGCTCGCCCCAAAGACCCACAGGTGTTAATCTCTGCTATCTTAGAAAAACAAGCCGATGATTGGAAAATTCTCTCTTTCCACAATCTCGACCTAGAGGCTTTTCAGAATGAAGATATGAAGAAGGCCTCACCCATTCCAGTGGAGCAAATGTATGCCAGTTGGTATGCGGTTAAATAGAGTGTTGTACTGTAGATTCTCGTAAGAAGTGGGAAATCGGAAATTGAAAGCCCGCCTGGCTTTTACCAGCATAGAAGGGGCTGAATGGAGTCGGGCCGGTGAATATTCCACTTTCCGATTTCCACCTTCCGAATTTTTCATAGCTGACTCAGTAAGCCTTTGTAAATGAGTTAACTATATCTTGTTTGTTGATGAAAGTTTAATTTTTTAGCTATTTTAGAACGTCCATATCTGTTCGACGGCTGCCATTTTACACGATAAAGACCCAGCACATGATGAATAGGCCAAAACTACCAGCTTACAAATGGGGCTTGCTTATTTTAATGTTCCTACTACTTTCATGGCCATTAATTGGCCAATCCAGTCCGCCCATTGACTCAGCCGCTGTTTACTGGCTGGACAGCAATTACCCCATTCAATCCTTAGTGAGTAAAACTAAAGTATTGGTCGATCCGGACGAAAAACTATCCATTGCTCAATTATTGGCCGCGGATAGCCTCTTTACTTTTCAGCCATTGGATCGAGATTCCAGTGTCTTTACTGGAGGGCAAACGGTCTGGCTAAAGCTTAGTGTCTATCCAAAACTGGACGTAAAAGATTGGTGGTTGGTGGTGAAACGGGATGATTCGGACTATTCTTATGTGGCTGCAAATGAATATGTTGAGGTCTATTATGTCCAAGACGGAGAAGTGGTCGGTAATTCCAAGACGGGGCTGTTTGTACCTGCTTCAGAAAAGGAAATCAGCTCGCCTAATAGCATCAATCGCGTTTTTGCCTCTTTCGAAAAAGATCAACCAATAGTTATCTATGTTCGAATACGGGATCATAACAGTATACAAACCCTTCTTGAGCTGCGAGCTTCTACCTTCCCGATTCTCAAACCGGACAAAAGAATGTTTGAAGGTACAGATGCCTATAGTTATATTAGCCTGGCTATTGGGATCTATGTATTCTGTTTCTTCTTTTATACCCGTGATGAATCTTACATTCTCCTTTTTGGTCTATTAGCTTGCCTTTTTCTTCATTATCAAATACTCGACCCTTATTGTCCAATAATTGACTGGTTTTTTCCTGAAAACCCAGTTCTGGTGCAATTAGCTTGGATAGTACTAACGACCCTATCTTTTGTGTTTTTTCTTGAGTTTGGCCGTAAGTTTGCTAACATCAAACAAATATCTCCCTTTTGGAATAAGGTAATGCAGGTATTTTCGCTGATTTTGCTAGCTGCTTTAGCCATTAGAGTTGGCATTTGGTTTTTCTTCCCCAGTGAGGTATTCCAGTCATCTACATGGACCGCTATCCCTATCTTTTTGGGTGGATTATTGATTGTTTTAAGATTAGCTTTTTTTAAAGACCCTTTGGTTCGAAATTTTGTATTCGGGGCGGGCTGGTTGTTTACTTTTTCGATCCTTGGAGTTTTATGGGAAAAGAACATTATATATTTCTTCAGTTTTATTAATCCGTGGCAATTAGCGCAAGGTGGATTCATTTTTATTTATGCGTTGGGATTGTCACGCAGGATTCAACTCAGTGAAAGGGCTCGCTCGGAAGTTCAAAAAGTCAAGGAAATTGATGCTATAAAATCAAAGTTCTTCGCCAATATTTCCCATGAGTTTCGCACGCCTTTATCCTTAATATTAGGTCCAATCAATCAATCCTTGGACGCCATTCCTTCTAGTGAGGAATTAGCGGAAGACACAGAAATTCCGGTCAAGGGTAGATACCTCAAAGTAATGAAACGAAACGCCCTGCGTTTGAAAAACTTGATAGACCAGATTCTCGATTTGTCCAAGCTCGATCAGCGAGAGATGGCATTGGAAATGCAGAAGGGAGATATTATTCAGTTTATTAGAGTGATTGTCTTTTCTTTTGAAAGCCTGGCCGATAGGAAGCACATTCGACTCAGAACCCATTTCCCTGCTACCATTGAAAATGCTGTTTTTGACCAGGATAAGTTGGAGAAAATCCTGACGAATTTACTCTCTAATGCCTTCAAGTTTACGCCGGAGCATGGAGAAGTCAATGTGCAGGTTGCAGATACCGGACGAGAACTGAAAATACGGGTGGCTGATACGGGGAGCGGAATGAAAGCAGCGGATGCTGCACAGGTTTTTGATCGCTTTTATCAGGTAGAAGGTACTTATGATCAGGGGTCGGGAATTGGTCTTTCCTTAGTAAAAGAACTGGTAGAATTGCATAGGGGACAAATCAGTGTGGATACCGTAGAAGGACGCGGCACTACTTTCAAGCTCGTATTGCCTTACCTCGAATCGAGTTTTCATCCGCATGAAATTATAAGCTTACCTAAGCCGCTTACTAGACCCGCTATGCAGGCAGAAGATTTGATGTTGCAGGAAGAGGAGTCTCCTTCTCAAATTGACCTAGGCAAGGATGCTCCGCTGCTATTAATAGTCGAGGATAATCCGGATCTACGCCAATATATTGCCGACCAGTTGAAGCCGAGCTACCGTATCCTGTTAGCCAAAAATGGAAAAGAGGGGCAACAGCTAGCAGAGCAGTACTTGCCCGAATTAATTATTAGTGATCTAATGATGCCTCTTATGAATGGCTTAGAACTGTGTAATGCCATCAAAAAGGAGATAAAAACGAGCCATATTCCCTTCATCTTACTTACTGCAAAAGCGGATCAGGAAGCCAAAATTAAAGGCTTGCAAACAGGAGCAGATGATTATCTCACCAAACCGTTTGATGGGCGTGAACTCGACCTTCGCGTAAAAAATATACTTGAACAGCGTCAACGATGGCGAGAAAAAATGGCAGCACAACTCCCTTTCTTACCTACCGTAGACGTAGGCCTGTGTTCGATGGATGAGCAGTTTGTTCAGGCCGTGATTGCCGAAATCGAAAAGAACATTGATAATGAGTACTTTTCGGTAGAAGACCTAGCATCGGCAGTTGGTTTTAGCCGTTCTCAATTAAGCCGTAAGTTGAAAGGTTTAAGCAATAAAACACCGAACCAACTCATCCGTGAAATTCGATTGACCAAAGCCCAGCAACTCCTGGAACAAAAAGTAGGCACGGTTTCAGAAATAGCTTTCCAAGTAGGGTATTCCAACTTGTCTTATTTTTCAAAAAGCTATAAGGAAGCTTTTGGGGTTTCTCCTAGTGAGGTGGGGTAGGGAGGATACCGGGGTCCTATGCAGCCACCCAGTCCATAGCGGTCCAATTTATTGGGCCGAGGAGTGAACAAGGAAAAATCGCTGGGAGGCTCAGTCACATCTTTGCCAATGATGCAGCCGCGCGCAGATTTCCCCTTCAGGGGACAAAGGGGCGTGTGATTGGATGTCAAGAAGTCACTGGAAGAGGGCTTTTAATTTGAATTAGCATTTTAATCGGAACTGCTATTACCATTTGGCGACTCGCTCTCCTCCGTAAAATACTGCCGTACCTTCTTGGCGATATTCAAGCTGCTGATTTCGGCAATCTGGGCCGCAGTGGCGTCCCGTAATTTCTTGACCGAACCAAAATGCGTCAGTAATTTTTCGGCTGTTTTGTCACCAATGCCGGGGATATCCGTCAGTTCGGTACCTAGAAAAGCACGAGACCGCTGGTTTCGGTGGAAGGTAATGGCAAAACGGTGCGCCTCATTTCGCGCCTGTTGAATGACCTTTAGCGTTTCGGATTTCTTATCTATATACAATGGGATCGAATCATCTGGGAAGAAAATCTCTTCCAACCGCTTGGCAATACCAATGACGGTAACCTTTTCTTCAATGCCCAAGCGCCGAATAATTTTCATCGTTGCACTTAACTGGCCTTTACCCCCATCAATAATGATCAATTGGGGGAGAGGACTTCCTTCATTTACAAGGCGGGTGTAGCGGCGAGATACGACCTCCTCCATGGAAGCAAAGTCATTCGGGCCTTCAACCGTTTTGATATTGAAGTGACGATAATCTTTCTTTGATGGTTTGGCATTTTTGAATACAACACAGGAAGACACGGGGTGGCTTCCCTGAATATTGGAGTTATCAAAGCACTCTAGATGTATCGGGAGCGCATCCATTTGCAAATCTTGCTGCATCGTGCGCAGAATCCGTTCGGTTGGTGTTTGTTTTTTGGTTTTACTGACGGCGTCTTTTTGTTTTTGTAGTAGATAGAATTTTACATTCTTCTGAGATAATTCCAATAGCTTTTTCTTTTCGCCAATTTTGGGGACTGTAATGTTCAACTCTTCGCCGGGGATGGCCAGTTCATAGGGTAGAATTAATTCCTGAGCGATGCTATTGAATCGTTCTCGCAAGAGAGGAATGGCGTATTGCAATAAATCCTCCTCTTCATCATCCAAGTTAATGACCAATTCCTGCGTATGGGTATGGATAATGGCGCCGTTGACGATTTTTAGATAGTTGACATAAGCTTCTTTCTCAGCGGAGGCAATGGTGAATACATCAACATCTCTCACCTTGGTACTCACCACGGTCGATTTAGCCTGGTAGTCATTGAAAGCATCCAGCTTTTCTTTCATTTGCTGGGCTTTCTCAAATTCTAAATTTTCGGCCATTTTCTGCATTTCGCCTTTGAAATGCTGGATAACTGCACTGAAATTCCCTTTTAGTATATTCTTAATTTGAGCAATCCTTTCCTGATAGGCTTCTGCCGTTTCAAAACCGACACAGGGGCCGATACAGTTCTTGATATGGTACTCCAGACATACCTTGAATTTTCCGGCCTTGATGTTGTCTTCCGATAAATTGAAATTGCAATTACGCAAAGGAAACAACTGACGGATGAGGTCAAGTATGATTTTGAGTCTGTATTTGGACGTATAAGGACCGAAGTAGGTAGAACCATCCCGAATTACTCGACGAGTAATAAAAACACGAGGGAAGCGCTCTTTTTTGATACAGATATAGGAATAAGATTTCCCATCTTTCAACATCACATTATAGCGAGGTTGGTATTTCTTGATGAGCGAGTTTTCTAGCAACAAAGCATCGGCTTCTGTCTCTACCAAGGTGAATTCAAGATGATCAGCATTTTTTACTAAAACCCTGGTTTTGTGGGCGCGACCTTTTCTTTCCCCAAAATAGGAAGCTACTCGACTGCGGAGGCTTTTTGCTTTTCCAACATATAAAATGATCCCCGATTCATCCAAAAAGCGATACACGCCGGGTGAATGGGGGATGGTATCTGCAATGTTTTTGAAATCCTCCGTTGTCATTAGTACTGAATAGTGAGTAATTAAAAATGGGTAGTGAATAATGAGTAATGGCTAGTCAAAAATTAGAATCATGCTCATTCACTGATCCTTCTTTATTAATGATTAAGTCTTACCAATTGTTCATTTTGAACGATACGCTTTTCATCACTTATTACTCATTATTAATTCTTCATTCCCCATTACTTACTCCACCACTCTTCCGCCTTTCAATTCATCTTGGTATTGATTCAACTCATCCCATTTACCGGCTGCCGCCAAAGTGGCTTGGTTAGACCAAGTATTCGGATCGTGGATGCGATAACGTTCACCCGCAGCGGTCAAGATTTCTTGTAGTCGTTCGAGGGTAGCTTCGGCGAGGTCTTGCCAGTTATTGATGCCACCGTCTTTTAGCAATTGTTCGATCTTCGGGCCAATCCCTTCGATGATTTTCAGATCAGCAGTATTAGTAGGGTGCGAGGCTTTCTTTTTTAAAGCACTAGGATCTTTGGATTTCAGGCTCGCCAATTCTTTGGCTTGCCCTACCCAATCGTCTTTTTTAATTCTACCGGGGAAGTAAGCTACATCGCGAGTGACCTGTTCGATTTTTTCAGCGTCAAATTCGCTAATTTGCTGATAGGTGTAGATTCCGATATCATTCAACTTCGTCTCAATGAACGGCCCGATACCGTTAATCAAAGTCAAGTCATCCCTCTCATGTTCCTCAATGTCGATCTTTTCATTGAGTACGGGTTTGTCCATCTTGGTCAAGCTATCAAGGTCGGGTTCTGTATCGGGTTCGTCCACGAAGGATAGGATAGGAGGGGCCGGCTTTTCTACGGTTTCAACTGCAGCAGCGGCTTCCTGGGCGCTTTTCAATTCGGCCAGTTCCCCTTTTAGTACTTCATTCTCCTCATCAAGGTGAGTTAGGCGGGATTCGAAGGTCGTCAATTGCTTGCGGGTGGCATTGTACAAGCTTTGCATCTGCGCCATATTGTCTACCTGCTGGTCCTCTTGGTCCACTTCTTTGGCGAGCTGACTATTCTCCAGTTTGAGTTTAATCATATCATCCTTCAAGGTAGCGATAGTACTCACATTATCTCGATTACTAGTCTGTACTTCCTCCAAGGATTGATTGACTTGGTACACATCCTTAAGCAGTTTGGCTTTATCCTTCTCTAGCTCATTCAGCTTATCCGTATAGGTGGCCAGGTTGTATTCTGCTTGTTTTAACTTTGTCTCTAACTCGGTTTGCTGTGCGAGTAACGCCTCATTTTGAAGCAGTGAGTCGCTCAGTTTTTTTTTCTCCTCTTTTAATTCTTTTTTAAGTTTTCTGATTCTTGTGGCGCGCAACAAGAATCCAATGAGCATACCAAAGAGTAATGCTACAAACATAATAGCTAGAATAGCATAGCTATCCTGGGTGTCAAAATTGGTAAACAAATCTTGGAAGCCTTCCATATGGTTGAAAAATTTAGGATGTTCAATGAATTGAGGAGCGATCTTTTATTCAAGGGTGAAATTCACCCGCCTGTTTTTTTGACGTCCGTCAGGGAAGTCTTTGCCTCCCTTAGTATTGGGCGCTACAGGCTTTTTCTCTCCTTCTGATTGAGTTAGTATTTCTGCAGTAATGCCTAGTTCTCTGAAATATTCTAAAGCGCTTTTAGCTCTTTTTACCCCTAAACTATAATTGTACTTCGGTGTACCCTTACTATCGGTATGACCTGTAATGATCATTTTGCTAGAAGGGTTCAATTCCAAATACGTCTTCACGGAATCGGCATAAGAGATGAAAGACTCTCCTGGGATAAACTCGGCTGAATTAAACCGGAAATTAGCGTCAGAAAAGGTCATATTCTTAAACTCAAAGGCTAGGCCCGTATTGTCAAAACTATCGGGAACGGCATTGGGATCGAATAATTCAAACAAGAGCGGCACACCAAGCGTGATATCCTCACTAATCCCATTGGTCAGCTTTATTCTTGCCTTATCTATCCCTCTTCTTTCCAGTAAGCTTCGAATGTAATCGGCTCTGGCCGTTCCAAGGTCTTCTAGGAAACCCGGCGGATCGATTCCCTCTTCTGTCGTTCTGTAAAAGGCCGTAACCGTTAGGTCACGAGTAGGGTCTGCTTTCAAAATAGCAGCCAGTGTATCTAAAAAGGCTTGGTTGTTTTCGTTGAGTCGGGCATCTACAGCCGCCGAATCAAATGCGAACTGATCATATCCCTGTAATACTATTTCATCCCCGTCGGTTAGACTCAATGTCTTTAGGCGAATATCAATAGGTTCTTCTGCGCATTGTTGTCGCACCTCACATACGAAATACCAGCGTGCCCAAGCGGCAAAAACCAAAAAAGCAAGGAATACCAGAAAGGCAAGAAACCGCATATATGATAGAGTTTGTTAATAATTAAGGACTTAACCTACACAATTATAGTAAAAAAAATCTTTTCATATGACAATTCAGGAATTATGAACTGTTCTAATATTAAAAACGGAAGATTCTCTTCCTCAGAAGTGCCGTTGGCGCATGGCTTCATACAGCATTATTCCAGTGGCCACAGAAACATTTAAAGAATCGGTTGTGCCTTGTTGGGGAATGATAAATAACTCGTCCGCTCCCTTTACCATAGAGGGGCTAATACCATCTCCTTCTGATCCCACTACTAGCGCTAATGGGACTGTCCAATCTAATTGATGAATAGATTGACTGGCTTCCAGGCTACTCGCAAAAATGCGGAGACCTGATTGTTGCAGGAACTCCAAGGTATTGACTAGGCTATTTTCTCTACATACAGGAATCTTGGCCAAAGCGCCAGCGGAGGTTTTCATCGCATCTGCATTAATTTGAGCACTTCCTTTTAGTGGGACGACCAATGCATGCGCACCACAAACTTCGGCCGAACGGGCAATAGCTCCAAAATTTCGCACATCTGTTACCCCATCTAATACGATAATCAGTGGCTGTTCGGACCGTTCATAGATGGTGGGTAATACATCCGATATCTTATAAAACGGAATCGGAGAGATAAGGGCGATGATACCCTGATGATTAGCTCTTGTCAAGCGATTCATTCGCTCCTTTGGCGCTACCTGCAGTGGAATATTAGCCTGGCGGGTTAGTAAGCGAATTTCTTTCTCCAACGGTCCCCGAATCCCTTGTTGGAAAATGACTTTATCCAAAGAGACACCAGATGAAATGGCATCGACGACTGGATGACGACCGTAAATTATATCTTTTTCTTTTTTTATCATGCAACGTAAATGCTGTCTCTTATACACATCTCCGAGCCCACGAGACCGAGGCTGATCTCG
>CAJXUM010000059.1 GCA_913060855.1 uncultured Lewinella sp.
TCTCGTGGGCTCGGAGATGTGTATAAGAGACAGCCTTAAGGCAGTCGCCCCCAAAAACCGCAATACTAGTGAAACTAGTACCGAACATCCAATGTTATATATCCAAAAATGGTGAAGTTGATAGGAGAAAATCTACCTAGTATCGACCAACCCACTTCTAAAGTCTAGGTATTATAAAAGGTATAAAAGATGAGTACTACGGTGTATATTATGGGTTGGATCGGGGCAATTGGTCTACTTTCTGCCTTTGTTTTATCATCCATTGGTAAATTAGATAATCAAAAGCAGCCCTATCATGTCATCAATTTCGTTTGTGGAGCCCTTCTTATTGTCAATGCTTTTGTAGCCAAAGCCTATCCCTTTTTTATCATCAACATATTTTGGGTGCTCACCTCTTTTTATGCATTGGTGAAGATGAATCTGGCTAAAGCCAAGTAAATTTCCTACTGCAGCGCTACATTTTCACCACTCGCTTAACCGTAAATCCGTCGGCTTGCCAAACCCGAAACAAATAGATACCCGGCTTGAGGTTTTTCATGGGAAAGCTTAGGCTTGGTGCTTTTTGATTGTCAAGGAGGTCCACTAATTGGCCCTGAACAGAAAAAACTTCTACCTTTTCAATCTGGCCTTGCGAGAGTTCAATATTGACCAACTCCTGGCTAGGGTTGGGGAAAATACGGACTTGCGCGGAAGGGGGGTCGCGTACTTCAAGACTGGTTATATTTACACAAGCCGCTATATCGGTCTTGAAATCTTCGAAACTTTGGCTGTCTAGATTCTTCTTTATCTCACCACTTACGATTCCATTCTTTAAGCTTAAGTAGTGCAAACCACATATAGAAATGTTATATGCCCCCTGAGATTCAAATAAGGCGAAGATCATGGTATCACCAACGGTGAATAATTCTACATTTTCGCCGCAATCGGCGCCGTTCCCTCCTGTGACCAACAGGGTGTCAGCCGAAATGCTGTTGTGAAGATTTTCAAGAATGGCTACCTGTAAAGTATATTCTTCGGCTTGGATAGATAGTACTTCTGACACAATAATGAAGCTAGAACTTCTCGCCGTAGCGCAAAAGTTATCTTGAACTGCGCAGGTACAGGCGGAGAGTGTCGAATAGGTCGTACTTCCTAGGAAGAAGAAGCAGCAGATAGTGATTACCTTTTTCATTGGGTTGTTTTAGAGAACCATCTTACTAAGCGTGTACTTAAGTTTTCCTTTATTATGCTGTACGTAAAAAATAAGTTTCTTTTTACTGACAGATACATCTTCCCATTTTCCGGGTAGAAGCTGATCCCTTATTTCGTCTAATATCAGCACTTTTTTTGGGTAATACAATACTGGAACAGTCATATTGGGTTGGTAATTGGGTTCAAGCTTATTTTCTAGCTGCCATTTACCCTCTACGTGTTGGCTGTCGGTATCGACAGAATAGGCGAATGCTTTTTTGAAAGTGATCTTTTCAAACTGGGCCGCAGCCGTAACATCTTTTTGTTGGATAGCCCAATTCCCAATTTCTTTTACTTGTTTAAGCTTCCAGGTTCCCAATAGTTTTTGTTGGAAGGTCTCTGGGGTAACTTGTGGCCTAGTGGCACTGATACTGATTACAGCGGCGAGGAGGAATAATAGTAATAGCTTCGTTTTCATAGGCAATTTTTTATGTTTAATCTTTGAAGTAAGATACGCTTCCTCTTCTTGGCCTAGCGTATTCACAGCCTCCTGTTTGGCTGCTTTGATGAGTAGGTGATGCAGGAGACTGTGAATGGAGATGGCATAGGATGAAGATGCGATGAATTCGCTAATTCTTTTAGACGCCAGCGTACAATAGGAGTGTTTCCTATCGGCGTAACTTGAAAGTGTAAAAACCGTCCCGAAGATTCACTCGCATATTGAGGCGATTACGGGTAAGGGTAGTTACATTTCCATAATAGGTAAAATCCTCTCGATTGACATAGTCGAAGAAGTTCATGTCGAGGAAGAATTCTACATCCTCATCTTCGTCATCATAGAAGCTTCGATCGGCAAATAAACTCCAATCCCCATCAAAGGTAGCTTCCAAGGAATAGTCGTCATAGAGGGAGGTGTAATCGTCGAAGAAGGTGATAGCATCTCCGTCAAATTCATTGATGACATTGTCGCGAAAAAGCGCACCGTCCGCTTTGTAAAAGGCTCGTTCAAAATACCAAGTACCCAGTAATCGATCTTCTTTTCGTTCAAGCCGGTCTTCAATAGTACAGCTGCTTAATAGCCCCAAGAATAGGAGGGCTAATGGAATTGCATTTTTCATATGTGTTGTAGATTGTTTCCCTGTTTCTGCTACTCAATATAAGGGATATCAGCCATAAATACAGGCTCCTACTAGCTGTTAAAGAAAGATTAACCTCTGTTAATACTAAGCTACTGAATAATTAATGACTTGATTATCAGTGTTATAGTTTTTTAACCCAAAAAAATACGACTAGATTGTAAGGAATGAGTAGAAAAAACAACCTATAGGCCAAAATAATAACATGATCAAAAGAATAAACATCACTTTAATGGTAGGTCTATTTTGGGTTGGGACTCATTCTCTCCAGGCACAAGATGGGTGGCCCACTCGCCTACAAGACTATCTCACGATAGAAAATCAACGCATTGGGTTTAATGGGGTTTGTTTGGTAGCCAAGGGAGGGGAGGTGCTGTATCATAAGGCTTTTGGAACGGCCTCATTCGAGTACAAAATTCCCATGAATACCGATCATCGGTTTAAGATCGCTTCTATTTCAAAATCCTTTACGGGATTGCTCATGGGCTTGGCAATTGAAGAAGGAAAACTAAAACCGGATGATACAATAGGAAAGTATTTACCGGAATTTAATAAGGGATACTGGACCGACGTCAGTTTACAGCATTTATTAACCCATACCTCCGGTTTGCCTCATCATGAAGCTATTCCCGATTATTGGCGGGTGAAATCAAAACTCGCTCAAGCTGAATCGGCAATACTAAATGACATCAAAGGACTGCCTTTCTTATTTCCTCCGGGTACCGATGTGAAATACAGCAGTCCAGCTTATTACTTACTCGCTAAGGTGTTGGAAAAGGCTTACGGAAAGGATTATCCTACGCTTTTACAGGAAAAAATCACCCAGCCATTGGGCTTAATGGGGACCGGGATTTATGACCCTCATCAAGTCATCCCACATATGGCGACAGGGTACCACTTATTGATGGAAGACAGCTTGATCGTAGCGCCCTATCGCGATTTTTCTCCGCTGGAAGGAGCGGGTAGTCTATACAGTAATAGTACCGATTTATTAAAATTCAACCAATCATTGCTAATGGCTGAGCCTTGGTCAACATCTCTACGAACCGATGTATTGACTCCTCAATCGGATCACTATATGAAGAAAAGACCCTATGCTCAGTACGGCTATGGCTGGTATAGTCGCGAAGCGAAGGGCAAGCACCCTAGAGCTGTTTTTCATGGTGGCGGTACTTTCGGCTGCTCGGCATTATCGGCTATTTATCCGTCCGAGGGACTGAGTATTATCTTATTGTCCAATATTTCGACCTTACCGATAGATGCTATTTGGCAAAATGTAGAAACGCTCGTTCTAGGGCTACCTTTTGAAATGCCTACATTAGTCGAGTCCATTGCGATAGATGAGCAACAGTTGCAAGCCTATATTGGCCATTTTCGCTCTGTGCCAGGACAACAAGACCTAGCGGTTTTTACCCAAGGCAATAAGTTGTTTGCCCAATTGAAGGGGCGTCCCCCTTTTCAATTACATCCTACTGGGACGCATGAGTTTTTGGGTAAAAAAGTGGATATTTCCTTTACCTTTTTGGCCGATGAAAAAGATCAAATAACGAAAATTGAAGCCAGTGGCCGCGGCCGCGCCTTTAGCTTTCAAAAAATAGATTAATGCAAACCGCCTTTTTAAATCTACTGGATGAACACCAGGCCATTTTACATAAGGTTTGTCGATTGTACCGAGATACGGCACAGGATCGGGAAGACTTGTTTCAAGAGATGGTTTATCATCTTTGGAAAGCCTATCCTTCTTTTAGAGGTGACTCAAAAGTGAGTAGCTGGATGTACCGAATTGCATTAAACACCGCCTTAGCTACTTTCAGAAAACGAGAAGTACGTATTCAGTACCAAGCGGTTGTTACGACAGAGATACCGACAGCTGAGCAAGATGATCAGCAGGAAAAAACCAATGAAATGTGGAAAGCCATCAAACAATTACCTGCTATCGATAAAGCCATTGTGACGCTGTATTTGGATGAGTTGAGTTACCGGCAGATTGGAGATATCATCGGCCTTTCGGAAAGTAATGTCGGCGCGCGTCTGACGCGTATTAAAATCAAATTGAGAAAAAAATTAAAACCCGCATAAAATGGATTTAGATCAATTTAAATCAGAATGGAAAAGCCAAGATCTACCCTTGAAAAGCAAGGTGGCATTGGAAGAGATCGCAGCTGCAGGTAGTCATCCATCGATTAAGCGGATCAAATTACAGCTGATCATAGAGGCGGTAGCCTGGGTATTATTTCTATTCGTTTTTTATGACTTTTTTGATGGTCATTTGAAGCCACTGTGGTTGAATATCCTATTGGTGGTGAGCTTTACGCTCTTATTACTCCATCATGTCTGGGGCATCCGCTTATTGAATAAGCCTATGCAGGAGAATAATTTGATAACTAGTTTGAAATCTTACCAGGAGAGCCTGTCGAAATATACCATCTATACAGTGGGAGGAAGGGCAGCTGCTATGGGGATTCTCTTCTTATTTCTCTGTTACAATGTCGAATGGACCTCGACTAAGTATGGCTTATTAGCTGGGGCACTCATCGTGATGCTTATACAACTCTATGCTTTGCATAAAATTTGGGCCAGAAGAATCCAACGGATAGGGGAGTACTTGGAAGAATAGTAAAAGTTACCTTTGAAAAACCATGAGGTTACGGCCAGTATTACCCAAAGAATGATCCGCTAGTAAGCTGAAACCTTCGATGGCCAATAAACTGACAATTTCATCGTAAGACATGGAGGCCTCGCAGTGTCGATAGCCACTTTCTTCCACCAATAAATCCTCTAGGATGTACAGTTTACCCTTGGGAAGAAGCACTTGTTGGATGTTTTGTAGCATTTCACCGGCTTGCGAAAAATGGTGGAGGGTATTCCGAAGTAAGACGGCTTCTACCTGCTTGCCATCTAAGCCAATGCGGCCCGCTGTCCCCTCTAGAAGTTGCGGACTGGGAGGGAGTGGGGGTAATAGCGAAAGTTGATAAGCAATAGACTGAAGTTGAAGCGAATCGATCTCATTGATATAATGCTGCTCAATCCCGAAATAGAGCTGTAAGAGCACACTAAATCCTCCATCACCCGCGCCAATTTCCAATAAACTTTTGAGGTTTTGAAAGGGGTAATGCGCGATTTCTTGCAGCAGTAGCGATTCCTGATTGAGTTGTATCAAATTCGATTCATCTCCAAATTTGCTTAACAGTTCTTCCAGGTATTGGCTTTGGAAATGTCGACGTGCGGTTTCACGAATGAGCAAATCAAGGTCTGAGTCTGGCAAGAAATTGGAAAGCTGTTTGGTGATGACCTTTTTAGGTAAAGGAATCAAGGAAAGATCTTTACTGATCAAAAATTGATTGAGGTAGTACCAAAGTTCAAACTTATCCTTATCGGATAGGTCTGACTTGCGAATTTCCCGAATCGCTACCTGCACTTTATCCTGTAAAGACGTACTTTCTGGCCTATTATCTTCCTCAAAATAGAGCCCCAACAGCTTTTCTTCAAAATCATTGCTCGCCGCTACGTCTTGTCCTTGGCCAGTATGGCAATGCCAAGTGGTGAGGAGAAACAATGCGAAGAAGAAGATTCTCATGGTCATTTTTATGATTATAAAGAAGGTGCTACGATAGCTGATACGACTAGACATTTAGAAGACAGCAGACAGACTGCTGAGGCGCGCCTTCTGCCCTATATCTAGCCAATCTCGCCTCTGTCACCTGGCCTCTCGCCTCTTTTAAGCCATTCGCTTGTAAAGGAAACACATCAAGGACTACTTCTAGTTGTCAGGCGGCTACTTTTTTTGTGAGAAGGGTGGGGGAATCCTGCTATTTTCAAGCCGTTCCGCGGTGGGGATGAATGCTTAGGCTGAAGTCGCAGCTCTGCGGAGTCGGTCATTGATCGCTCTACCTAGTCCTTCTTCTGGAAAAGGCTCAGCGATGATCAGGTCCAAGGGTAATTGATCTAGGGCACGCATAGCGGCGAATAAGCCTTGCGCGGCCTCTGCCAAATTAGCTGAAGGAGAAAGAATGATTTGATGAGCGATGGAATCCGCTGTTAATCCCTGGTGGAAGGCTAATACACCTACCTTTTTATCCTGGTGTTGAGCAAAAAGTTGATCGAGTTGACCTAAATAGAAAGGCACGTTTGGCGCATAGTGGCTTTTCAGCATGCCAGGGGCCTGTGGATTGGAAGTTGAATGAGCATACACAGCGACGGGACCAATGAGGGCCTCAATATTTTCAATAGAGGTACCTCCTTTTCTCAAAACCGTCGAACGACCCGCTTCAAAACTAATGATCGTGCTTTCTACACCGACCGCACAAGGGCCCCCCTCTAAAATATAAGCCACCTTTTGCCCCAACTGATTCGCTACATGCTGGGCAGTGGTTGGACTAATATATCCGAATGGATTAGCACTGGGCGCTGCCAAGGGGAAATCTAGTTGTTCCAGGAGAGACTTAGTGAGTGGATGACTGGGAATACGAATGCCGACAAGTGGTAAGCCTGCCGTGACGATATCTGGAACAATAGCTCGTTTGGGTAATAAGAGCGTGAGCGGTCCCGGCAAGAAGTTCTCCGCCAATTGTTGGGCAAGGGGTGGAATATCTCGCACCCACTGCCCAACCCGGTCCCAACTGCTGGTATGAATAATCAAGGGATCAAAAGAGGGGCGGTTCTTGGCTTCAAATATCCGCGTCACCGCTTGCTGATCCAATGCATTGGCCGCAAGACCATACACCGTCTCCGTAGGAATACCCACAAGGAGGCCTTTTTCTAGCTGTTGCTTGGCGTATATGATATCCTGACCGATCATGGCCGCAAATGTAAGCCAAGGTCAGCCGCTTTCAAAATAAGCACTGGTTTAAAATTAGCTATTCTCTTTTCATTCGCTTCTCCAAAGCAACCAAGCCGACTGTGGCAATGATACTTAAACTACCGACAAATAACCATAAGAAATTATACCCCCAGTTGGCAGCTACTTGCATACCCATTGTAGGGGCTAGTATCAACGCAAAAGAGAACCCCATTGAGAAAAGCCCCATGTATTCTCCACGCTTTAAAGGATTAGCGCGTTCCATCGCAAAGGAACTAGAAAAGGGCATACTCAGCATTTCTCCAAAAGTGAGGATGACAATAAAGAGTATCGGTACCAAGATCCATTGATTGACCATTGGCAATAACATAAAGGCCAAGCCGGTCAATAATACACCAATGGTTACATTCGTCAGCCGAGAATAGTACTTTTCCATGGCATAGACCAATGGCATTTCCAAGAGGAAAATCATCACCCCATTCACGGTAACGAAAAGCCCAATCTGGAGTTCGTTTAATCCCATCTCCTGCTTTAAAAATACCGGCAGCACTGTAAAGAATTGCATGAAAGTAAGTGCACTCAAACTGATGAAAAAGATAAATAATAAGAAGTGTTTATCTCTGTAGGGAGATCTGTTTTCCCGCTTATCTACAGCCTTACCTAGGGATTCCTGTACTCTTTTTTCCTTTTTTGGGGTCAAAAATTGCCACAGGAGAATAGCGGCCATAAAACAACTAATCCCATCGATGATAAACAACCAATCGTACCCCAAGCTAATCGCTAGTAATCCCCCCATCGCAGGCCCCGCCGCGAAACCTAAATTGACGGCTAAGCGTAACAAAGCATAGGAACGGGTGAGGTTTTCGGCACTACTGTAGTAGGCCACTGAAGTATGGCTAGCGGGTCGGAAAGTATCGGCAATAGTTGACAATCCAAAGATTGTGATACACATAGGTAGGAATTGTTCCATTTGCATCAAGACAAAGAACATAACACTGGTACCTATTAGTGCCCAAAGTTGGACTTTGTAATACCCAAATAGATCAGTCAATTGCCCTCCCGCATAAGAGCCTAGCACCGAACCTACGCCAAAACAACTCATCACAATCCCCGCTTGAGTGAGGGTGAAACTGCGTTCCGTTGTAAGGAAAACCGTCATGAATGGGATGACCATCGCACCAGCTCGATTGACAAACATGACGAGGGCCAATAGCCAAACATCACGAGATAAACCGGTAAAGGAGTTTTTATACAATTGGAGGGTTTGCTGTAACATATGGCGACAGTTTTGAGTGTCAATAGTAGCATGAGAAGTTGGACCAATAGGTCGGTTTGAAGGCTAACCTTCTTCCTTCTCAATAAGTTCCTCCAGGGATAGGAAATTTTGTTTTGTTGAGACGCGATTAATCACGTCTCAACTTAAGGCTTGAACCAAAATATAATTTTTAGTTTTACGCTAAGCATTTACTACCATTATGTTGGACGAAAATACCACAGTAAAAAAAGAAGCAGCTTTGCTTGTCGCCATACGGCAAGGCAACAGGAAGGTATTACACCAGCAATACGAGTTGCATCGGACAGCCTTTATGGATTGGGGGATTCGGCGCTATCAGTGTGATAGAGAGGCATTGGTAGATGTGTATCAAGAAGCCTTTATCGTATTGTATCAAAATTTGGTGGCGGGTAAGTTGGATAATATGAATTGCAGTGTCCGAACCTATATCTTTAGCGTTGCAAAGAATCTCCTCTTCAAACAGTTTAGAAGAAATACTAAAACTGATACTACGCAGGGCGACCAGCTCTATCTGCTCGCCGATGAGGATTTGAATATGGAAGAAGAGTTGGTACTAACCGATCAGCAACAAAACCTAAAAAGGGCGATCCAAAGCCTGGGCAAGGTCTGCCAAGAATTAATTACCTTATATTACTATCACGGATTGGATCAGGAGTCGATTACACAGCGGATGCAGTATAAAAATACGCAGACAGTGAAGAGTCAGAAGGTCCGTTGTATGCGCCAATTGGAGAAATTGGCTAAGTCGAAATTTCGGGGAGAATTGCGTTGATTGGTTGATGGATAAATACACGATTAATCTCGTACTTATCCATCAACCAATCAACAGCCCATTTAAGCCTCTTGCAAGACCTCAATTTGATTTATCTTATCTCCTTGGCGGATCAAATCAATCACCTCTAAGCCCTCTACCACCTTACCAAAGCAAGTATGTTTTCGATCTAGGTGCGAGGTATTATCTCGGCTATGGCAGATGAAAAACTGAGACCCACCTGTGTTGAGGCCTGCATGCGCCATAGAAAGTACGCCTTTATCGTGATATTGATTATTACCATCTAATTCACATTGGATTGTCCAACCTGGACCACCTCTTCCACTGCCTTCTGGGCATCCCCCTTGAATAACAAAATTGGGAAGTACACGGTGGAAAGTTAAGCCATCGTAAAAACCAGATTCCGCTAATTTCACAAAATTAGCTACAGCAATGGGAGCATCGTCTTCATAGAATGTGACGAGCATTTCTCCTTTTTCTGTTTTAATCTTCGCTTGTTTCATCTCTCAGTTTTGGTTCTCTGAATATTCTTTTGCAATGTCGGCAAAGGTAGGTTTTAATTGGTAAAAATGCCATTTTTCTTCACCGATGATCCCTTAGAAAAGCAACCATTGCCTAGAAAAAGAATCATTATAGCTAACTAACGCCTTGAACGATGTTGAAAAACTACCTAAAATCCAGTCTACGTCATTTTTGGAACAATAAATTTTTGAGCTTCGTCAACCTGATGGGCTTGAGTATTGGCTTAGCGGCCGCCCTGGTCATTATTCTTTATGTAATGGAAGAACTTTCGTTTGAAAGTCACCATGAGAATGCCGACAGGATCGTACGGGTTCACGTCGAAGCCAATTATGATGGGACGGAAATGAAATTGGCAACGGCGCCCAACCAGACGGCTCCGTTTTTAAAAGAGCAATTGCCGGAAGTAGCAGAAGCGCTCCGCGTTTTTCCGCATAATTTCGGGGAATCCGCTTCGGTAAGTATAGATAATCAGAACTTCGTAGAAACGCACTTGTACTGGGCCGACTCCAATCTTTTTAAGGTGCTAAGTATTCCGCTGGTGATTGGCAATCCAAGCACCGCTTTGAATCGGACCAATACAGTAGTCATTAGTGAATCTAGTGCGCAGCGATATTTTGGGAATGATAACCCAATCGGCAAAACCCTCAAAGTAGATAACCGATATGATTTGGAAGTGACCGGGGTGTTTGAGGATCCTCCTACCAGCACGCACTTCAATTTCAATTTGGTGGGTGCCTTCTCCTCGATACCGCTTGGCAAGCCAGAACGTTTGAGTTGGGGAAATGCCAGTTTTTATAATTACTTATTGTTGCATGAAGGTGTTTCTGCCTCAGCCATTGAAGCAAAGATTGCGGCCGCTGCTGCCAAGCATATTCCTGCAGATCGACTTTGGTTTGATTTCAAAGTGAAGCCTTTACGGGATATTCATTTGTATTCCAAAGGTTTAGAAGATGATGATGCGCAATATGGAGATATCAGCCAGATTTGGGTGCTGAGTGGTTTAGCATTGATCTTACTTTTAATAGCTTGTGTGAATTACATGAACTTGGCTACCGCCAAATCGGAGCAAAGAAGTAAGGAAGTGGCGATTAGTAAAACCCTGGGGGCTACCTCACAGCAAATGGCTTCGCAATTCTTTTTGGAGACAGGATTGATCGTTGGTTTGGGTTTCTGTTTGAGCTTATTTTTAGTGTACCTCACGCTTCCTTACTTTAATGAAATTACGGATAAATCTCTATTTATCAGTAGCTTGTTTCGACCTGCTATTATGCTGACCTTGCTAGTTTCTTGGCTCGGAATAACACTGATTGCAGGTGCTTATCCTGCCGTATTTTTATCTTCATTCAGTCCCAACTACATATTGAAAAAAGCCAGACGGGAAGGACTTGGAGTTATCTCTTTGCGGAAAGGGCTAGTGGTATTTCAATTTTGCGTGTCGATTGTGCTCATGATTTGTACAGTTTTACTCTATCAGCAGCTGAATTTTATCAGTGATAAAACATTGGGCTATAACCCAGAACAAGTCGTCGCTGTCCGAGTAATGGGTATTCAACCAAGAACTAATATATCTACCCTAGAAAAGGAATTATTGCAGTTGTCGGCCGTCGAAAGCACTTCATTGTCGCAAACTTATCCGGGGAATAGCGGGAGTGGTCGATCCTTGCAGCGCCCCAATGATCCGACGGAGCAAGGTGCTGACTTGACTACTTCTCGTGCGCATCCTGGTGTCATTGAGGTATTGGACCTCGAATTATTGGCTGGTCGTACGCTGAAATTACAAGAAGAAGGCGATTCCATAGCGGAGTTAGTTCTCAATAAATCGGCGATTGAATACCTGGGGTGGACAGCAGAAGATGCGGTGGGTAGGAGAGTGGATGCAGATCTTGGTCCAACCGAAATTGTCGGAGTAGTAGCTGATTTTCACTTCAGTTCACTTCACCAAAAAATCGGTTTATATGGCTTCCATAATCGCTCATCAGAGTGGCTACAGTACTTATTAGTCAAGCTTAAAACTGAGGACTTGAGCGGCACGATGCAGCAGATCAAAAATATCTTTGAAGCCGTAGCTCCTACGACTGCCTTGGAATATACTTTTTTAGATGACCGATTGGATCGACTGTATCGAACCGAGCAAAGATTAGCTAAAGTAGTCTTCCTGTTTGCAGGCCTAGCTATCTTCATCGCTTGCCTAGGCTTATTTGCCTTAGTAGCCTTTGCCACCGAGCGACGCATCAAGGAAATTGGTATCAGAAAGGTATTGGGTGCTTCGGTATTGAATATCGTAAATCTCATATCCAAGGACTTCCTAAAGCTAGTATTGATTGCTTTCCTTGTAGCCACGCCAATTGCTTGGTTAGTGATGAATAAATGGCTGGAAGATTTTGCCTACAGGGTTGAAATACAATGGTATGTATTTTTGATTGCTGGTGGTTTAGCACTACTGATTACATTGCTTACTGTCAGCCTGCAAAGTATTAAAGCCGCCTTGACGAATCCAGTCGAAAGCTTGAAAGTGGAATAAATATTTACAATTCAATCAAACGCTCAACCGGAATTTAGGCCTTTTTGAACCAGAATCGCCAGCTTATGGCACCCAGGGCCAATAGGACGACTCCCAACAGGAGCCAATAAGGAACAGCTGATGTCTGTATCTGTCTCTTATACACATCTGACGCTGCCGACGAAGAGGATAG
>CAJXUM010000060.1 GCA_913060855.1 uncultured Lewinella sp.
GAGATCAGCCTCGGTCTCGTGGGCTCGGAGATGTGTATAAGAGACAGGAAGTAAGGTTTGTGAACAAGAATGAAAAATATGAAGCACTTGGTTACCTTAAGATGGTTTTTGATAGCATTGATTGCTTTTTCCACGAACGCATGTAAACTAGAATCTATCCAAGATCCTATCGTTGTTACTAATATTGACAAAGAGTTCTATGTCAATCTCTGGGAAGAACTTTATCCCGATACCCGTAATCTTCGGATTGATATCCAAAGTCTAAAGAATCAAGATTGTCTCAATTATACTATCGCGTACGATTGGGAATCTACTGATAAAAAATTCGATCTATCCATTAATCATATTGTCCCACCAGGGGATTGTGTTCCTGGTGTAGCTCCCGCTCATACAGAAATCAGTGTTGGCGATTTAGAGAGTAAGCTTTATAATATGAATATCGTTTTGGATGAGACGGTTATTAATGAAGGACAGCTGATAGTCAATTCACAATTCTACACCCTTCAGATGGAGACGGAGGAAGGCATTATTATTCCTGAAAAAACACTCAGAAGAGTTCCCAATAATAGCGTCTGGGGTTTTGTTGCTTATCAAAACACAGCAGATCAGATGATTGCTAGCCGTCTATTGAGCGATCTGGAGGGCCAGGGTGAGTCACTTAGTTTAAGGGAAGGAAAGTATGGTTATTTTTCTTTTCTCGATAATAAACTATTGGTTAGTGGTGCCCCTGCAGCAGGGCAGGTTTCTAGCTTTATTGTCAATTTCGCCGGAGATGAAAAAAGGCTGGAAGAATTGGCCGCTAATTTTAGAGATACCCATACTGGGAGTGTGAGCTTGAAAATCTTTACGGCAACAGGTAGCGTGTATTAAATAGACTTCATTTTAATTCCCATCTATTCGTTTCCGCTAGTAGTATCGACTACTGTCCTATCAAAGCCCTCAATGTTTGTTGGCTCATCTCCTTCGTTCTAAGCTGAGTCTAAAAAATGAGGTTCTCTGACAATTTTTGTGTTTTATGGTCAGAGAAGGAAAATGTCGAAGAAGGTTGTATATTAATGGCATTAAATGATCGTTTGGCGGCTACTTCCCCTCCTCACGGTCAGCAAACTGGCAGAAATAACCTCCTCTACCTCTTAATCGACGACGATGCACGAATACGGAATCCTTTCACTTTTTCCACCGCTAATCGCTATTGTTTTAGCTATCCGAACCAAACAGGTTTTTATTTCATTACTCTTTGGTATCTGGTTAGGTTGGGTCATCATCAATGGTGGCAATGTTCTCACTGGAACTTTTGCGACCGTAGAAGCTTTGGTGCACGTCTTTAAAGATGCTGGAAACACCAGAACAATCATGTTTGCCGCCTTGGTGGGCGCTTTGATTATTTTCATTCAGCGTTCCGGAGGAGTAGAAGGCTTTATCATACGAGTGAATCGATTATTGCTGCGCTTTGAAGAAAAGCAAACGGGGAGTAATAAAGTAATTGTGCAGTTTTTGGCGTGGCTCACGGGGGTACTCATCTTTGTGGAATCGAGTATTTCTGTTTTGACCGTAGGTGCATTGTATCGCCCGGTCTTCGATCGACTGGGCATTTCTCGAGAAAAGCTAGCCTACATTGCCGATTCGAGTTCGGCCCCTGCCAGCATATTGATTCCATTCAACGGCTGGGGAGCTTTTATCATGGGCTTGTTGGTAGCGGAAGGGTTTAGCGATCCCTTTGCGACGATGCTCAAGGCGATGACCTACAATTTCTATCCCATGCTGGCTTTGATACTCGTCTTGGTGGTCATCTTTACTAAAAAGGACTTTGGCCCGATGGCGAAGGCTGAAAAGCGGGTTCGGGAAACGGGGAAGCTACTGGCGGACAATGCCAAGCCCATGGTTTCGGATGAATTGACGGAAGTTGAAACGGCTGAAGGGGTAACACCTCGGGCTTTCAATATGATTATTCCCATTCTGACGATGGTCCTTTTGATGCCTGTCATGCTCGCCTATACAGGCTGGGAAGCGGCTGTGGCGGATCTTCCAACCGCGGGCTCTGGCCGAAAAATATTTTATGCGATTGGAAAAGGTTCCGGATCTACAGCTGTACTGATCGCTGTCTTAGGCTCTACTCTATTGGCCATGGTACTTTATAGGATTCAAGGTATTATGCGCTTTCGCGAAATGGTAGACTTAACGCTGAAAGGGATTTCAGGTATGATGCCCTTGGCTCTATTGATGATGTTGGCTTTCGCGATTGGAGATGTCTGTAAAAATCATTTGCAGACCGGTATATACGTAGCGGGTATCGTACAGAGCTGGCTTTCTCCTGGCTTGGTCCCCTTTCTGATCTTTCTAGTCGGCTGTTTCATCGCCTTTTCTACCGGTACTTCTTGGGGTACCTTTGGGATCATGATTCCCATTGCCGTACCGATGGCACAAGAACTAGATGCCAATGTATATATTACTATCGCTGCGGCATTAGGAGGTGGCGTATTTGGAGACCATTGTTCACCCATTTCGGACACCTCGATACTCTCCTCGATGGCATCGGCAACCGATCACATTGATCATGTTCGAACGCAGTTGCCTTATGCGTTGATTGCGGGTAGTGGGGCGGCTTTGTTTTATCTTTTGATTGGCTTGTTGTAGGGGCGTAGGATTTAGCAGCTGGGATTAGACTTCAGAAGTTTCGTATATCAGGGCTTGAGGAAACTTCTGAAGTATGGGCGGCTAGTTTTTAAGGAGGCGAATATGAATGCCTTCCTTCTCCAAGAAGTAGAGCAACCCCGCTTGAATATTAATGCAAGTAGATTTTGTCGTTTGCTTCGACAAAGCGATCGGATTCGTCAGTAATGACTGCAGATGGTAGGAATAGAGGCTGCCATTCTTGATGCGATAAATTAGCTGTTGCTCAAATACTTGAAAATATGTAATGCCTTGAATGGGCACCATTTGCAAGTACTGGCCAAAATTATTGAAGATAATTAGCCCTATTTTAGGGTCATTAAGATATACTTTATCTGCGCTAGCTACGATCTGTTTGGGTTCGGGCGGAGAAGGAAGCCCCAGGCTCAAATCACCACTACTCAGCATGACCTCCCCTTGTGCGTTCATTTTCTTCAACTGTAAACTAGCTCCATCGTACACCCATAGTTGGTTATCATTCGACAAAGCTACCGCTATAGCATCACCCACTTCCGTGGTGAGAAGATTGAGTTCTCCCGTTGGGCTTAGGGTACGATCTAGCGTGATAATAGTCTGAAAGTCGGGATAGAACAACAAGATATTGAAGGGATTAGCCGTATCAATATAGCCGAGTTCACCCAATGTATTGTTGTTGTATCGAAATAACTCTTTCCCATTTGAATCAAACTGGATGAGTTCATTAGAAGTGGTCACCGCGTAAATCCGTTTGAGCTTATCCGTTGTGAAATAAGCATACTGTCCAGGAATTGTTTCCTGAAGACTATTGACGACTTGAGACGGTTGGGCTGACCCTACTTTATAATAGGCGATCAAGCAGCTAAGGCTTAGAAGGCTGATTTGTAAGGTTCTGATTGCCGAAAACTTTTCCTTCACCATTTTCAAAGAATTGAAGCTCCATGTTTTGGCCGTCGAAGACGGCATAAGCATAATCGAATAACCAGTCCCCCAGGTTAATATAACGACTTTTTCCGTTGTTTAGCACATGATTGATGGGTAAGTGTCTGTGTCCAAAAACGAAATAATCAGCAGCTGTAGTCTTTAATTTATGGTTGGCATATACAATGAGCCATTCTTTATCTTCTCCGTAGAATCTTTTTCCAGTAGGTTGTACCGAGCGGCTTTTCCGTGACCAATAACTAGCTAAGGAAACCCCAAAATTGGGATGTAATCGCTCAAATAGCCATTGACAAATGGGGTTAGCAAACACTTTTTTCAGTAATTTATAGCCCTTATCTCCGGGCCCGAGGCCATCTCCATGGCCGATAAAAAAAGTTTTGCCATATATTTCACGGACAATAGGTTGACGATAAATGGGTATGCCAAACTCTTCTTCAAAGTATCGAAACATCCACATGTCATGATTGCCCGTAAAGAAATAAATAGCCACGCCTGCATCTCTTAGTTCCGCTAACTTTCCAAATAGACGAACAAATCCTTTCGGAACAACGGTGCTATACTCAAACCAAAAGTCGAACACATCGCCCACTAAATAAAGGGCATCCGCATCTGTTTTAATCTGGTCTAGCCAACGTACAATCTTTTGCTCTCGTTCTTTGCTCGTCTGTAGGGCATCTACCCCTAAATGAAAATCTGAAGCAAAGTAGGTTTTGCCGGGCTTTCTCATTAGCTAGTTATTTCAAGGGGAAAGTTAAGTAAAGGTGCGAAACTTTCAAAGGGGTGACAGAAGCAATGTAGGAATGGTCGAGTTGAGATTGCTTCCGGTAGTGTATCGCATGATTGTCAAGGGGTGACTGGTCATTGTCAAGGGGTGACTTGAAGTCCCCCCTTGACAATCATCCCCCTTGCACCTTTTGCTGAAAGAAATTGATCGCTTGGTTCATCATCTCTTCAAAATGAGGATTGGCGGCGACGTGTTTTAGCCAGTCTTCTTGTTTAATCTTTCTTCGCTTCGGGCTTTTTTCGTTGGGCGCAACCAGCGTTAAATCAATCGGGACGGCTGTCTTCAAGGGTAAGGTTGCATGCATAACCTTTTCGTCCTTGATCGGAAAAAACAATTGCTTTTCTGGCGAAACATGGTGGCTCAGAAAATCGATTACCCCTTGGATTTCTGCAGTCTTATCATGGTGAGAATGCGCTGCAAAAACAGCTTGGGGCAAGGTCTTAACGTCTTTTAGGATAGTATTACCTTCTTGAATAATTTCTACCACCTCTGAAGCAACGGAGGCCGGTAATATAGGATATTTGTAAGGATCGGGGCCCTCTCCTATTACAGCCGTATGATCAAGAAAAAAACCAACTAGCCATTCTGCTATTTCACTATCCCCTACCTTATCGGCCAAACGCCCCAAGGACAGCGCTGCAGAGAACAAGAACAGTCCTCCATCGATCATTTCCGAATGACGTAATATCTTATTGAGGCTCAGCACTCCGCCGGTTGAAAACCCACCGATAGATACTCGTTTCCCCAATAAACGCGCTACGGCTATGGAAGCATCTATCGTATTCCTCCATCGATTATCTAATTCTTCCGACCGAATCGCCTCATCTGGTTCTTTTAAGCCATGGGCGGGTAGTAGAGGCAGTATCACATTACAGCCTGCTTCAAAAAAGCGCGAAGCTACATCCTGCATATAGTAGGGAGAATCGGTAAAACCATGGGTAAGCACGATAACATCCTTTGTTAGCTCACCCTGGTATAAAATTCTTGGTCCGTTCCCTTCTCTGAGTTTAGGATGATCATAGTAATACCCTGGAAGCTGGATTGGAACCGCTTGCTCGACTTGCTGGAGTGGAATAGGGGTGGTCATTTCACCTCCTAATCGGATATCATAATGACTAGCAAAAGCGTTCCAAATGTGATCTGGCAGCATAGTAATCTTTGTTTTAGGTCTATTGAGAAATGCTATATTAGCAGTTCTCCGGCTAAAAGTTAGTTAATTTTTCAAGTTCAAGATAATCTGTTTTTCGATTGTCCTGCATCTTTATCGTTAAAGTTTACCCGTTTTCCATTACAATTCCCCATTTTCGCAGCGTCAAACTAAATCTTGAAATCATGTCATTTGATACAGAGACCGTTCAGGCTCAGAATAGCTATGTAATTATTGATTTTGATAGCACTTTCATGCAAGTGGAAGCGCTGGAGGAATTGGCAGAAATTGTCCTTAAGGATGCTGCTAATAAAGATGAATTAGTAGATGAAATCAAAAATATCACGTCCTTAGGTGTAGACGGTAAGATCACCTTCAATGATTCCTTGACACGGCGGCTAAGCCTGCTCAAGGTACATGAAAGCCATTTGGAGAAGCTGGTTCGGAGAATGAAGAAAAAGGTTTCCACTTCCTTCTCAAGGAATAAGGCATTTTTCAAGAAAAATAAAGGAAGAGTCTATATTGTATCAAATGGTTTCAAGGATTTTATCGATCCGATTGTAAAAGCCTATGATATTGACCCGGACTTCGTACTCGCTAATACATTTGTCTATGACGATGAAGGTTGGGTTACTGGATTTGACCACGAGAATTACCTCGCACATAGTAAGGGTAAATCTCGCACACTCAAGGCGCTAGGCTTGGAGGGTAAAATCATGGTGATTGGCGATGCTTATACGGATTTCGAGATGGTAGAAGCAGGAATTGCGCATCAGTTTTTTGCTTTTACGGAAAATGTCTTGCGGGAAAACATCCTAGATAAAGCAGATCACGTCACTCCCTCCTTTGACGAGTTTTTGTACATCAACCAAATGCCACGGGCCCTTTCTTATCCTAAAAACCGTATCCAAGTACTCTTACTTGAAGGAGTGCACGAAGATGCTAAATCGGTATTTGAAGGAGAAGGGTATGATGTAAAAGCCTTGAAAGACGGCATTTCAGAGAAAGAATTGACCAAAAAATTAAAGAAAGTTTCCATACTGGGCGTACTTCCCAAAACGCCGATCACTCGCAGCATGCTAGCGCAAGCTAATCGCCTAATGGCCATTTGTGTCTTTGGCAATGGCGTAAGTCAAGTTGACTTGGCTGCCTGTGCAGATAAAGGTGTGATTGTCTTTAATGCGCCTTATACCAATACACGCTCGGTAGTAGAATTGGCCATTGGTCAAATTATTATGCTCCTACGACGTATTCCAGTGTATGATAAGCGCATGAAAGCGGGGAAATGGGATCGTAGTGGACATACGGGCTATGAAATACGAGGCAAGAAACTGGGTATTATTGGCTATGGACATTCTGGGCAGCAATTGTCTATCCTAGCAGAAGCCTTGGGAATGGATGTCTTTTACTATGACTTTATTGACAAACCGAGTATCGGTAAGGCGACCAAATGCTATACGCTCAAGGAATTACTTCGCAAGGTAAATGTGGTTTCTATCAATGTAGATAACAGGCCAGAGAATGAGGGCTTTTTTGATCGACTGGCATTTAATGCGATGCAGGAGGATAGTATTTTGATCAACCTTAGTAATGGGAAAGCCGTTGAAATGGAAGAACTGGTAGCCAACTTGAAGTCAGGTAAGTTACTAGGGGCATCTGTAGATGTTTTTCCCAATCATCCTTTCGAAGAAAAGACCAATTTTGAGCATGAATTGAGTCGGTTTGAAAATGTAATACTGACCCCGTATATCGGTGGACGTACAGTAGAAGCTTTAACGGAAACCGCCTCTTTTGTTCCCGATAAAATTATTGAGTACATCAATACCGGCAGTACCGCACAAAGCTTGAATTTCCCTAGGCTGCAACTGCCTAAACTAAAAAATGCACACCGTCTTATACATATCCACGAAAACAGGCCTGGTTTATTGGCTAATATCAACAGTATTTTAGCTAAGCACAAGATCAATATCCTGGGACAATACCTCAAAACGAATGACCATATTGGTTACGTAATTACGGATATCAATAAGAAGTATAGCGCTGAGGTATTATCTGATTTGAAGGATATCCAACACACTGTTAAGTTTCGGATTTTGTATTAGTAGAAATTTTAGCTCGCTTTATTGTGCCCAGGTTGGCAATGCCACCTCTATACCCCAAATGGGGATAATAAGAAAGTACAGTAAGGCTGTAAGTACTACTATACAAATTAGGTTGAGGCCCAGTCCGCACTTGGCCATCTCACTTATTGATAATCGTTCACTACCAAATATGACCATATTGGGGCCTGTTGCTATGGGTAGCATAAAAGCGAAGGAACAAGCAAAGGTGGCCGGCACTACAAATAAAAGCGGATTAATCTGATTACCCACTGCGATAGCTGCCAGTAAGGGTAGAAACAAGGTCGCCGTCGCCGTATTACTATTTACCTCCGTAAAAAAGAGCATAAATACTACGATAAAGATGATGATCAATAGGACGGGTAAACTACCGATGAAAGATAGAGATGCCCCAATATAAGCCGCCAAACCGCTCACCTTTAATCCTGTGGCCAAGGCTAGGCCGCCGCCAATGAGCATCAAAGGACCCCAAGGAATTTTCTGTGCTTGACTCCAATTTAGTAAAGGCTTCTCTGTATCGCCATCTTTTACCATAAACATTAGTAAAGCCCCGATCATACCCACCGTACTATCATTCACGGTACTTCCTACGCCCAATAGCGTACTCCAGCCTGGCACCACAAGGTTATCTATCGGAATATCCTTTCGCCACAACCATCCGATGGCAGTGAAAATGAAAATAGCGAGTGCCTTCTTTTCGCCCGATTTCATGGGGCCCAAAGCGGCTAAAGCATCATCCAACTGCGCTTTCCCCCCTCGCAACTCTCCTTCAATACGATAATACTTGACCATGTACCACCAAACAATGGGTAGCAGCACAACGATCAAAGGCAAGCCGATCAACATCCAGGATAAAAAACTGATCTCAGGAGCCTCGGGGTATAATTTATCTAAGGTAGCGACCAATACCAGATTAGGGGGCGTGCCAATTAGGGAGCCGGTACCGCCAATACTTGAGGCATAGGCGATTCCTAGTAGCAAAGCAAAACCAAAGCGACGATCCTTATCGACGGCTTCCTCTTTTTCAATAATCGCAATGGCAATCGGCAACATCAATAAGACGATAATGATATTGGCCAACCACATCGATAGGAAAGCCGCTGCTATCATAAATCCCAATAAGATCTGTCGTTTCCCCGTGCCAACTTTTCTGATAATTGAAAGCGCAATCCGTTTATGTAACTGCTGCTCTTCGATGCCTTTTGCTATAAAAAAACCGGCCAGTAGTAGCAAAACCAAACTATGGCCGTAACTGGTAGCCAACTGAGCCGCTGTAATATCGGTCAGCAATGGAAATAATGCCAATGGGACAAAAGCGGTCGCATAAACCGGAATCGTTTCGGAAAACCACCAGATCATCATCAACACCGTCACGGCGCCTACATATTGCGCCTGAACAGACATCTCTGCGGGCGTAGGCAGTAAGATTATAAGTAGAAAGGCCAGTAGTCCGCCCCATAGGCCCCATTTTTTCACTAGAGAAGTACCCATATCCCACAATTTTGTTATATTTTTCTTGATGGTTCTTTTTAGGAAGCATTTTCAAGAAATTCTCGTAAATATTTTTTGACCCTACGTACACATATTCAATTACTTTTTGCTCTAACTCTCAGTCTCATGCTTAATGCTAATCAACAGTTTGAGTTTCTTACGGAATGTTTCAGGACGGCGAACGAACGGCTTTTATTTCGCGTTAAACATCGCGATCTCTGGCTGAAATTCCAATTAATCGCACAATTTACACTCATCCTTTTGGTGATGCTAGGAAAAATAGCCTATCCTGATCAAACCAGTTTATTGCAGTACTTACTCATCTTGGCATTTCCTATTGCCGCACTCAGCTGTACGCTCTATGTTGCCCAAGATCGTTTGATCGGTCATATTATAGAATACCTAAATTCTGTAGCAAGAACCGTAGCAGATTATGGCGATCAGACCGTACCTATTTACAACCTCGAGTCTTCCCCTGCAGGCAAGGACTATACCAAAACAGCGCTACCGATTCGATTGATCGGCCAGCTGTTTTCATTCTTAATGATTCCACTGTGGATGTTGGCCTATCGCCTTTTTAATTTACACAGTTTTGAATTGATACACATGATCATGACTGGCGTAGACCTTATTCTTGCTGGTCTTATTGTATGGTTGCTCAGTACAACCTATAGCTCTCGAAGGAAATAAATTTAGCATTATGATAAAACAGGTAAGAACCAACTTAACAGTACTCTTTTTATTAATCATCGGCAGCTTGTACGGACAGAAAGTGAAAGTCCAAAGTTCCGAATTTGTTTATGAAAAAGCTCCCTTTGAAAGCTGTCACGCGTCTACCATTGCTGCAACGCCCGCAGGGCTAGTAACGGCTTGGTTTGGCGGCACCCATGAAAAACACAAGGATGTAGGTATTTGGATATCCAGAAAGTTAGAAGGTAAATGGACAGATCCGGTAGAAGTAGCTAACGGTATTCAACATGCAGACAAACGCTACCCATCCTGGAATCCCGTTTTGTATTTCGATGAAGAATGGGGATTGATGTTGTTTTATAAAGTGGGCCCTAATCCAGAAGAATGGTGGGGCGAGGTGATCGTATCGAAAGATAATGGCATTACCTGGTCCGATCCAAGAAGGCTCCCTGAAGACATCCTGGGCCCTGTAAAGAACAAGCCCGAACGTTTGGCCAATGGTACCCTTCTTTGCCCGTCTAGCACCGAACATGATGGCTGGCGTTTACACATGGAATTGACTTCTGATGGCGGAAAAACATGGAAACGTGTTGGTCCTATTGCCAGTGACGACGAGCTCCAGGCTATTCAGCCTTCTATCTTATTTCACCCTGGTGGTAAATTGCAGCTCTTATGCCGCAGTAAGAATAATCGGGTTCTCTCCACTTGGTCTAGCGATCAAGGACTCAGCTGGTCAGCCATAGAACCTATCGATGTACCCAACCCTAATTCGGGGATTGACGCTGTCACTTATTCTGAAGGCCATCACTATATGGTCTATAATCCTACCGAAGTAACAGAAGGTAAATGGGGCGGAGAGCGATATCCGCTGAGTTTAGCCCACTCTACAGATGGTATCAACTGGAAACCTTTATTGACGCTTGAAAGTGAACCCGGTGAATATTCTTATCCTGCGATTATCAAAGGGGATGATAATACTTTGCATATCTGCTATACTTGGCGACGGGAGAAGATTAAGTATGTAGAGGTGAAAGTAAAATGATGATTAACGTAGCCATTCAAAGGAGGATAGTTTGGCGAATTGTTATGGGTTATCCTAGATAGCCTGGGCTTAGACTTCAGAAGTTTTCTTCAGCATGTCTGGGGAAACTTCTGAAGTGGGGTGGTCGATAGCTACTAAAATCAATCTTTTAATAAGTACCATTTTGGGATATAGATTTTCAATGCGATAATCAATCCTAACGATTATGGTTCACTCATTATGCGGTTTTTCAATAGCTTAAATATCCGACCTAGCTTGGGTTTTACCTTCGGTGACCCACTTTTTTTCATTGCCAAAAAAAGTGGGCAAAAAACGCTAGGCAAAACGTAACTCGTCCCTTAAACAGTGTTTTGCCAGGCCACCCGCATATGGCGTAGCCTAACGGCTACAATGGTAGTTTTTGGCTATCGCCAAGGGCTTAATAGCCCCAGAAGGTACGGCTTCAGAAATATTTAAATCTGAATGTAATATATTGATTAATACCAGTTTATTTTTTTAGATCAGGAGAGTTTGGGTTGATGGGCATTTTTCATTTTAGCGAAGAGTTAGCCCAAAATCCGTTAAAAACGGTACATTATTTGAGCTTCAATATGGCTAAAGTTAAGACACGTCCAACCCGAAATCGACTCTAAAAGGAGTAGAAACTAATGATTTAGCGAGTTTGTACAGTTTAGGATTTTGGGCTGACTCGTAGCGTTAAGAAATGAATACCCCCGATGGTTATCGGGGTGACTTTTGCTTCTTTGTGTCATAGACAAAGAAGTCGCCGAAGGTACATTCAAATGGAGTCCCGGGCCATTCCCATTTTTGGCAAAATAAATATTGGCCGTTTATTGATTTATCGACCATCCCAGTTCAAAAGTTATAGAAAAGTGTTTTCCAAATCCATTAAAACAAACCTAATCATGAAGTATTTACTAAGCCTAATGGGCATTTGTCTAAGTCTATTATTCATTGTGAAAGTCCTCGAATCTGGCAATAGGGGAGAGGAGCCGAAAGAAATGATACCTACCAAGAATCCTACTGTTTGCCTCTGCTTTGAGTACTACAACAATAAGCTAAGCGAGGAAGAGCGTACGATCTACCAAACCTGTGAAATTGAGGCCTTGGATTACGTCGAAGATCCGAATTTTGAATTATTCGTAATCGATATGCCCTGTGACAGCGTCTATGAAGGAGTGAAAGTATTGCCTGTCATTCGGCAGTATTCATTGTAGCGCAAACAGTTTACTAAACCCATTCATATTTAACCCTCATCATCTAGAAAAGACCATGCATCCTAAACCTATCGTGATCAGAAACACGCAAATTGACCTCATTCGCATCAAAGAAGTAGAACAAATACTACTTGAATTGGCGCGATTCAATGCTGATATGTATGTTATACCGGAGGCGATATCAGCAGCCAAATACTGGGTAGAAGTGGCTCAGGAGTTATTGCTGTCTCTTATACACATCTGACGCTGCCGACGAAGAGGATAGTGTAG
>CAJXUM010000061.1 GCA_913060855.1 uncultured Lewinella sp.
CTATCCTCTTCGTCGGCAGCGTCAGATGTGTATAAGAGACAGGTCCAGAAATACTCCGATAAATATCTACACGGAAAATATGAACATGGCGTGCAAGTTGGAGGGCGAATCTCCTATGTGAAAATGTTTTCCCTTATTGCACTATTTATCCTGTTAATAGCCTGTATTAACTTTATGAACCTATCAACCGCTCAGGCTGCTAAAAAGATGAAAGAGGTTGGGGTTAAGAAAGCGCTTGGGATTAATCGAGAAGCATTGGTGGTACAGTTTATAGGAGAGTCGATGCTCCTTACGCTGATGGCTTTGCTCCTAGCTATACAATTGGTCTATCTATTTTTGCCCCAATTCAATGAAATCGCTGGCAAAGATTTACACTTAAGCTTTAATGGTAGTTTGGTACTTGGCATAGTAGGAATTACATTGATAACTGGTTTCTTGTCCGGCTCCTATCCTGCCTTTTATCTATCCAGCTTTAAACCTGCAATGGTCCTTAAGGGCAAGTTCAATATTTCATTTGGTGAATTATGGATGCGGAAAGGGCTAGTTATTTTCCAATTTAGTTTATCTATCCTTTTTATCGTCGGCCTTTTAGTTATAAATGATCAAATTCAATTGGCTCAGACGAAAAACATGGGATATGACAGGGATAATGTCATTAGTTTTGATTGGAAAGGCAACTTATACAATGAATGGAATGGGCTCAAAGATGGCAAATCAAATGAACAATTCTACAGCTTCATGCGAGAGCTGAAGGAAGTTCCAGGCGTGGTAAATGCCAGTAATATGTCTGGTAATATTTTAGATGATATGTATGGGCAAACCGGAATTACTTGGAGTGGACAAGAATCGGATAAAGATGTGCTTTTTCAGTCCCCATTAGTTGGCTATGATTTTATTGAGACGTTGGACATAGAACTATTGGAAGGAAGAACATTCTCTGAAATCCATCAAGACGATTATTCAAAGATCGTTGTTAATGAGACTGCTGTCAAATTCATGGGACTAGAAAACCCTATCGGGGAAATAATCGGATTAAATGATGGCAGTGAGATTATAGGGGTTGTCAAAGACTTTCACTATGGGTCAATCCACAATGATATTGAACCACTCATTTTTAGATGCGAATTAAATGGAAGAAATATTCTCACAAAAATAAAGGCAGGAACCGAAAAAGCAACCCTGGCCAGACTGGAGGAGCACTATAGTAAGTTTCTTCCCGGATATTCTTTTGAATTTAACTTCTTGGATGATGATTATCAAGCGATGTATGAAGCAGAACAGAAAGTATCGAATCTTTCTCGATACTTTGCGGGATTGGCCATTCTAATTTCTTGCCTAGGTCTGTTTGGTCTAGCCACCTTCACCGCAGAACAAAGGAGGAAAGAAATTGGAATTCGCAAGGTCTTGGGTTCTAGTAATTTCGGTATCATGCAATTACTGAGCAAGGATTTCACTAAAACCGTCATTATTGCTATAGCCATTGCACTCCCCTTGAGTTATCTCATCGCAAGCAAGTGGTTAGAAAATTTTGCCTTCAAAATCACGCTGCATTGGGGGATTTTCGTCGGTACTGGATTATTAGTCTTATTCATAGCTTGGTTAACTATTGGATTACAAACCTTCCAGGCTGCTCGAATAAATCCCATACAATCACTGAAGCAAGACTAATTGCTAAATTGGCAAGAACAAAGCTTAACAATACGCCTAAATTTTGATTTCAATATATGCACGATTCTCCAGCACCTAAACTCCCCTTTCGACTGCTCAAATTGTTCTGTATACCAGACTATTATATCGACATCGAAGGTGATTTACTGGAGCTTTATCAACGTAGAATAGCTAACGTAGGAAGTAGGAAGGCCAAATGGCTTTTGTACAAAGATGTATTTCAATTATTCAGACCCGGTATGATACGTACCGGCCATTTACCATTTCAAACTTCCATTATGCTGAAGTATAACCTGATTTTTGCGCTAAGGAAATTCAATCGCAACAAAACTTCCTTTTTGATCAACCTCATTGGGCTATCTACGGGTTTAGCCTGTACGCTTCTCATCTATCTCTGGATACATGAAGAGACTAGTATGGATAAATTCCATGAAAATGATGCCCAATTATACCAAATAGTGCAGAACTATGACCGAAAAGAGGGGATCAGGAGTAGAGACATCACTCCAGCCTACTTTGCGAAAAACCTAAAGGAAACCTTACCTGAAGTTGAATATGCGGCCGCAATCAACAATGAATACACGTTTCAAGAAGCAGGAATGCTCACGGTGGGCGATAATGGGGTAAAAGGAAAGGCCATTTTTGCAGCACTTGATTTCTTTAAAGTTTTCTCTTTCCCCCTCTCACAGGGGAATATTGATGCGGTTTTGGCGGATAAGAATGGGGTAGTTATCTCAGCTGCTCTGGCACAACGATTGTTTGATACCAAAGAAAGTGTCATTGGCAAAACAGTGGAATGGGAACATGACGTCTTCCAGGGAGTATATCAGGTCAGTGGTGTCTTTGAGGATATTCCAGCCACCTCCACCTTGCAATTTGATTTGGTCATGAATTTTGAATTAGCCTTGGATCCCTTTGAGGAATCACGGATTTGGTGGAGTGATCCAGCTAAGACCTTTTTCACCTTAAAGGAGGGGGCAGATCTTAGTTCGCTAGATGAAAAATTGACCCAAATACTACACGCTCAACCCTACAGAGAGAATTGCCGTTTATTTGCTCAGCCTTTCTCGGATCGATATCTATACGGGCAATATGAAAATGGACAAGTGGCCGGTGGGCGAATAGCCTATGTGAAATTGTTCTCATTAATTGCGTTATTTATCCTGGTCATCGCCTGTTTTAATTTCATGAATCTATCTACCGCCCGTGCTTCCAATCGGATGAAGGAGGTGGGGGTAAAGAAAGCCACTGGTGCTACTCGCAGTTTATTAATCGCCCAGTTTTTAAGTGAATCCATCTTAATGGTGCTGCTATCAGCAGTGATTGCTGTCTTGATCATTTCAGCTGTGTTACCTCAATTTAATGAAATAACGGGCAGGGTCCTTGACCTAGCCATCACCTGGCAAGAAGGCTGGGTGATACTGGGGATTATTTTGGCCACGGGTTTCATTGCGGGGAGCTATCCGGCATTCTACCTATCTAGTTTTGAGCCGGTCGCGGTACTGAAGGGTAAATTGCATACTTCTCTAGGTGAAAAATGGATTCGCAAAGGATTGGTGACCTTTCAATTTAGCTTGTCCGTATTGTTCATAGTTGGATTTGTGATTATCAATCAACAGATTGCTTTTATCCAAAACCAGCAATTGGGGTACAATAAAGACAACGTCATCACTTTTGTTAGCATGGGAAAAGGTAGCGAGGACGTAGAAGCCTATATGACTCGCCTTAGACAAACCCCAGGTGTATTGAGTGCTACGAATATTTATGGTGGTAATTTTATCGGCAACCGAAACTTCGGAACTGCTCCTACTCCAGAAGGCAAGGAAGGAATAGAGGCTTTGGTTCCTAGGCCCCATGTTGGCCTTGGATACTTAGAGACCTTAGGCATAGAACTAAAGGAGGGACGATCTTTCTCGGCTGAATTTGCGAATGAAGAAGATAAAGTGATCCTTAATGAGGCTGCGGTTAAGGCTATGGGTTACGATGATCCAATCGGTAAATATGTAAAAAGGGGCCCAGACTATCGAATCGAAATCATCGGTGTAGTCAAAGACTTTCATACCGAATCTATGCATGAGGTACTCAAGCCTACTTTCATCCGATATTTACCCGACGGAAAGAACATTATGGTCAAGATAAGGGCAGGCGAAGAAAAGGCCACCTTGGCCGCATTGAAGACCTCTTATGAGGCTTCTCATCCTGGTTTCCCCTTTCAATTCTCCTATCTAGATGAAGACTATCAGACACTTTATGAGACGGAAAATCGGATCAGTTTGCTCTCCAACTACTTTGCCGGGATTGCGATCATTATATCTTGTCTCGGTCTCTTAGGTTTAGCCGTTTTTACAGCAGAACAAAGACGAAAAGAAATCGGAATTCGCAAAGTTTTGGGCTCTAGCATTTTTGCGATAGTCAAAATGCTGACCAGTGATTTTACAAAAACAGTCTTTGTGGCGATCGTTATTGCGTTGCCGTTGAGTTATTGGTTGGCCGATTACTGGCTCACTTCCTTCGCCTATCGAATGGAACTACAGTGGGGGCTTTTCCTATTCATTGGCATTGCTGTGCTAGTCATCGCTTGGATTACCGTGGGGGTACAAACCCTGAAAGCGGCCACAATTAATCCAGTACAGTGCTTGAAAGAGGAATAACCAAGATTTTACAATGTCCTCTTAATGAGCGGTTATTAAGAGGACATTGTAAAGTAATCATGAAGTTGCTCTGTCTCTGCTATCCCTAATATCATCCTAGATCTTTACCCTGGGATTGTATTTATTACTCTTTTAATTTCGGAGCAGTAGATTCTCTTCCTCCCGCTAGTAAGGTCAGGCCTGCTACTTGCCCTTCTTTATTCACATTAAATGTGAGTCGAATATCCTCGCCTTTTGCATAAAATACGTTTTCTGATCTAGGCTCAAATTCATATTCCTCCTGACCCGTAGCTTTTGCCTTCAATTGATTGCCACTCTTTGAAACAGTGATCACCAGTTCGGGAGATAGTTCATAATCCCCTACGTAACTTTGCAAAACTTTGTCAGCTACAATAATTTCTTCAAATAAGCTTTCTGTATCAACGTAAACTTCTCCATTCTTCATTACAAAAACTAGATTGAATATAGTAGCAATAAAATCGTTTTCGATGTCTCCTTTTACAGCAATGATATCGGCATACGCTCCCTCTTTTATAATTCCGAGTTCCTTTTCTTTAGCCATAAATTTTGCTGATAAATAGGTAGATGAACTTAGTATTTGCACGGGTGTCATACCCTCTTCATGATACGCCACTAAAATATTCTTAGCTGCTTCCCCTTGAGGCATCTCAAAATCCAGATAATTGTCCGATCCTGTTACGATAGTTACGCCGGCTTTGATGGCTCTTTGCAGCCTATCTTGGTATCTATCTTTAGACCTTTTAAGGTTTAACTCTCTATTCCATTTAAAGTCAATGATATCATAAAGTTTGTGAAAAAGAGGGATGGAGATATCAGTCGGCACTAGGGCTACTCCTTTTTGTGCCATAAGCGCTAATGTCGTATCAGAAATTTCATAACCATGTTCAATACCATCTACTCCTGCGGTTACTGCTTCCCAAACAGCTAAGTCAGTAGTCGCATGAGCGGTCACCTTTTTGTCATAGCGGTGGGCCATCTTTACAATGGCTTTCATCTCATCGATAGTCAAGCTAGTATTATTGGGAGAATTGTTAGCACAGATCTTGATAAGATCGACACCTTGATTTACGTGTATCCGAACCGCATTAATCGCATCGTCCACACTCCTAACTATAGTATATTCATCAGAAATTACTGCTCGGTGACTTTTTACTAAGCCAGGAACTTGCCCTCCTTCAGAAATGATAATAGGTCCAGATACAAACATTCTAGGACCAACTACTGTCCCTTCATTAATAGCTGTTCTTAAAGCAACATCAAGAAAAGAACCAGAATCTCCTAAGTCCTTTACGGTCGTAAAGCCATTTTCTAACCACGATTTAGCGCGTTTTGACCCTCTAAGGACTCTTAAGGCATCACCTTCAAATAATAACTTGTCCGCCATAGGAGTTTCATCGTTTAAGTCGTCAAGCGTCATTAAATGAGTGTGGCCATCTATCAAACCTGGTAATACAGTATATTCAGATAAATCTATTGTTTTAGCATCTGGTGGAATCAGAATATCTCTACCCACCTCCGTTATTCTATTCCGTTCAATTTTGATGATGTGATCAGAAAGTATCTTTCCATTTTCCGAATCAAATAATTTCCCAGCTTTAATGTAAGTGGCATTACTGGCATTCTTTGATTGAGCTATTGACGAATTTATCGTAAATGATAAGTAACAAAGTATCAGTACGTATTTTAGTAAGCTTTTCATACTCTTCATTGTTTTACTGGTTTCAACTTGTGCTATCCTTCAATCAAGATCGGATGGCTACCTAAATAGTTTGGATGAGAACCAAATTACCTATTTTACTAAAGGCGGGCCTGAAACGTTCGTAAAAGAATGTAAGAGAATTGTAAAACCTATGAAAGTTAAGCGGATGTTTGATTTATAAATCTCCAAATATTTCAGCTACAAAAGTGTACGATTATGAACACTTTATATACACAATCGAACAGGTTTAGCGCTGCTAATGAAATATAGACATCGGTAAATCATTGATTATCAATATAAAGGGAGATTTGGCATAAGCGTTGCAATAAGAAATGCTAGGAGAATACTATTGCGTCCTTAAAACCTTAACTATGCTGCGCCACTTCCTTGTACTCACCCTGCGAAATTTCCGCCGTAATAAAACGGCATTCTTTATCAATCTGGTCGGATTATCTACAGGCCTAGCTTGTGTATTACTGATCTACCTTTGGGTCAATGACGAGTTAAGTGTAGATAAGTTTCATGAAAATGATACAGAACTTTATGCAGTCAAGCATAACCTGGAAGTGGGAGGAGGTATTATGACGCTTCGCCATTCCCCTACCCCATTAGCGGCTGCGCTGGTAGAGGAAATGCCCGAGGTAGAAATGGCGGTGGCTGTAAATGATTTATTTCACTGGAGGAATAACCTGGGATTGCTAATCGTGGGCGATCAACGTTTGGAAGCAAAAGGACTGATCGCTAGTAAAGATTACTTCAAGGTGTTTTCGTACCCCTTAACCCAGGGCGACGCGGAAAGTGTTTTGGCAGATAAGAATGGGGTAGTTATTTCCTCGGAATTGGCAGTAAAGCTCTTTGGTTCAACAGAAAATATCATCGGCCAACAATTAGAATGGAACCATACTGGCTTTAGTGGCCCTTTTCAAGTATCGGGAATCTTTGAAGCCCCACCTGCTAATTCTACTGTAGATTTTGATGTCGTCTTCCACTTGGATATGCTGCTGGACAATGATGAATGGGCGGGGAATTGGACCAATGGCTATGCTGAAAATTTTCTAGTATTAAAGGAGGGAACAGATCTACCACAATTCAATGCCAAGATTAAAGATTTGATGGTCAGCAAAGATCCCCTCAATAAGAGCAGTACCCTTTTCGCACAGCAGTATTCCAAACAATATCTATATGGCCGCTATGAAAATGGTCAAGCTCAGGGCGATAGAATCATTTATATACGGCTATTTAGCCTAATTGCAATCATGATTCTACTCATTGCTTGTGTAAATTTCATGAACTTATCGACGGCAAAGGCTTCGCTAAAGATGAAGGAGATTGGTGTTAAAAAGGCCATCGGAGCTTCTAGGGCTAGCTTGATAAAACAATTTATCGGCGAATCCATGATCCTTTCTTTTTTAGGGCTGCTACTGGCCAGTCAAATAGTGATACTCTTGCTCCCCCTCTTTAATAAGATTTCGGCTAAAGAAATTGAACTCACATTTACCGGTGGGATTATCTCGGCCTTCCTAGGTATCACCCTCCTTACTGGCCTTTTGGCTGGTTCTTATCCTGCATTGTACCTATCCGGTTTTAAACCAGTTAAAGTACTGAAAGGGCAGGTCCGTACTTCCTGGGGTGAGCTGTGGGTTCGTAAAGGGCTAGTTGTTTTTCAGTTTGCCTTATCACTCGCTTTTATCGTCGGCCTGTTGGTGATTAATGAGCAAGTAAAGTATGTCCAAAGTAAGGACATGGGATATGAACGAGATAATGTCATCACTTTTAAGTGGAAAGGGGAAATATATGATAACTGGAGTGGTTTGGGAGAAGAGGGGAAATCAAATAGTACCTTCTATTCTTTCGTAGATCAAGTTCGAACTGTACCAGGCGTCGAATTTGCCTCAAATATCTCATATGGGAATATTCTAGACAATATCGCCGGACAGAGCGGGGCTTCTTGGAGTGGACAGGATACTGATGCGAGTTTTCAATTTAAATCTCCTGTTGTGGGTTATGATTTTATCGAGACACTAGGTATTGAATTGGCAGCAGGAAGGAGCTTTTCTCCAGATTACTCCGATAATTACTATAAAGTAGTCCTCAATGAGACCGCCATTGACATGATGGGTTTCGAAGATCCGGTGGGTAAGACCTTTAGAATGAACGGAGGAGACTGCGAAATCATTGGGGTAGTCAAAGATTTCCACTATGGCTCGCTTTACAATGCCGTAGAACCTTTCATTTTCAGGTTTGATATTAACGGAGGTATTCTAATGGCAAAAATCAAGTCAGGAACGACAAAAAACACCTTGGCGCGAATCGAAAAATTGCACAGCGAATTCCTGCCCGGCAGTAGTTTTGAGTATAGCTTTCTCGATCAAGATTACAAGGCCCAATATGAATCGGAAATCAGAGTAGCTACACTCTCTAAATACTTCGCTGGCTTGGCGATCATTATTTCCTGTCTGGGCTTATTTGGCTTGGCTACCTTCTTAGCGGAACGAAGAAAGAAAGAGATAGGAATCAGAAAAGTGCTGGGCTCGAGTGTCATTGGAATTGTACAACTATTGAGTAGTGATTTCACTAAGACAGTGCTAATTGCAGTTGCCATCTCAGCGCCTGCAAGCTATCTCCTGTCTAGCTATTGGTTAGCCAATTTTGCGGATAGTATTCAATTGAATCTTTGGTTTTTCATCTTACCCAGCTTGCTGGTACTTTTCATTGCTTGGTGTACAGTAAGCTTGCAAACCATCAGGGCTGCACAAGTAAATCCAGTGATATGCTTGAAAGAAGAATAGTCTTATATCGTAATGTTTTAAGCTAAAGTGGATTAAACACCAGGCGACTTTAATCAATCAATCCTCAATACCCAATTATGCCAAACCTAAATAATTTTTCAACAGCCTTTAGCATTTGGACTTCCTCCAAGTGTTATCCCATTCTTTTAGGATGCTTTTTGTTTCTTCTTAGTGGGCCAATTGATGCGCACAACGGAGACATTTGCTATGCACTTCCCATTGCAGACATCAGCATTGATGGCGATCTTTCAGACTGGCCAAGCGATGCTAAAACCTATCCCATTGCCAATTACCTATTTGGATTTAAACCTAGTACGGACAAGGACCTCAATGCGAGTATGCGGATAGGCTATAATTTAGCCAATCAATCACTGTACGTTGGGGTGGAAGTGGTTGATGATGAATACATACGTAACCCTGATGATCCACAATGGTTTTCACAGGATCTTCAGACACTTCATTTGGACCTGGACCACACCCAGGAGGGTTCTGGTGTAATTGGCTATGAACTTAGCACAGATACCGCCTATATCGTTCACAAGACCCTTAATACCTGGACTGCGCAGGTGCAAACGGCCAATTGGGATGATGTCGAGATTAAGATCAAGCGCAGTGGCGATAAGACGATTTATGAATGGCGGATATTCATAGGCGAAAAAATGGCCTTGAACAGAAGCATCGGATTTGATTACATGATTATAGATAAAGACAAGGAAGGAGGCAATGGTTTTGTGGTTTGGGGAAAATCCGATAAAGCCAAGCACAACAATGAAAACCTATTGGGAGACCTTATCTTACTTCCAAAGAATGCCTCACTGGTTAAGGTAGAAGGAAAATTGAAATGGCAAGGAGAAAAATTAGCAAAATATCCCCAGAAGGTTCGCTTAACCAGCATCAATCAACCTTCCTTCTGGGTGCAAGCAGCGGTAGATACTTTAGGAAACTATTCCACTGAAGTCCCAATTGGAAAGTATGAAGTAAGCTTAGTGGAAGAATTAGTATTTGTCAAATGGGACGCTGCTGTTCGAATCAAAGGAGAACAGTCACAACAAATCCTTCTTGAGACTGGGAAAACGCAAGAAATTGCACCACTCTTTATCACAAAAGTAAATCCACCCGATGATCTACCTAAAAAGGGGATTCTTCATAACTTTGACGAGGAGGCTTCAAAAAGCTTAGATCAATTTGTAAAAGATTACCAAGAGTTCTATGGTATTCCTGGGGTATCTGTTGCCTTGATAAAAGAAGGCCAACTCATCTATCACCAAACTTATGGTGTGAGCAATAGTATGAGTAAAGCACCTGTACATGAAAACACTCTTTTTGAAGCGGCGTCCATTACCAAGCCTGTTTTTGCTTATGTTGTTCATCGTTTAGTTGAAAAGGGCATTATTGATCTCGACAAACCGCTGCACAAATACCTAGCCTTTGATGAATTGGAAGGCAAAGAAGACTATAAACTAATGACCGGCCGCCATGTATTGCAACACCTAAGTGGCTTACCCAATTGGGGGCGAGAATTGAAGAACAAGCCTGGTACCAAATATGGCTATTCAGGAGAGGGCTTTGAATACCTGAAGCGCGTCGTAGCCAAAATTACAGGGAAGGAGATCGAACAAGTACTGAAAGAAGAATTAATTGATCCCCTGAGTCTTTATAACATTCATTTTTCGACCAATGAAACCCTGAGGAAATTTGCCAGTCAGGGGCACTACGATGGAATCCCCTTTGTAAAGGAACTTCCAAAGGCGGCAGGTATGGCCTGGAGTATGCAAACAGAAGCCAAGGCTTTCACCAAATTTGCGTTGGCACTGCTTGAAAGAAAAGGATTAAAGCCGGAGACCTATCAGGAGATGATGAAGATGTATAATGAGTACCCTTTACGGGATGGGCAAGTAAAACCGGATTACCCCGATGGCATGGGACAAGGTATTGCCATTAGATCATCTGCCTACGGTAAAGTGTTTGGACATAGCGGTAACAATGGTGACTTCCACTGTAATTTCGAAGTATATGATGACCTGAAAATGGGCTACATCATATTCACCAATGCGAATACTGGATATATGTTGCACAAAGACTTTGCTAAACTATTAGTAGAAGGCAAAAAAATTGAGAAAACGCTTGGCAAGGCAAACAAGAAATAGGAAACAAACCAATTAAGCTTCCAATAAAATCAGTAGCTCATGTTGATCAATTACCTTAAAATCGCTTTTAGAAACCTCTCTAAGAACAAGATGCTTTCGGTCATCCATATTTTAGGCTTGGGTATCGGAACAGCGGCTTGCCTATTGATTTTCCAATATGTATATTTTGAACGGAGTTATGATCGATTTCATGATCATGCTGAAGATATTTACCGGGTGCCCATCCGATATTCGGAAGGTTTTGGCGCTTTCCCGAAACTAGCCTCCAATCACCCTGGATTAGGGCCGGCTATGAAAGAAGATTTTCCAGAAGTGGCGGATTATACCAGAATCCTACACCCTTCTAATATTGGTGCAAAATCCGTATTGGAATACCAGAATGAAGCCGGGCAGCGAATTACGGCAAATGAAGAGAAAATCTATCTCAGTGACTCTAGTTTTTTCAATATCTTTTCTTACACTTTCCTTGCTGGTGACAGGTCGACTGCATTAAGTCAACCAGGAAGCATAGTTATCTCTTCTTCCTTGGCCCGAAAATATTTTGGGGCGGAAGAGGCGCTGGGTAAAACACTTAAATTAGATGGTGGTGGGCCGCCAAAAGTTACGGTAACAGGGGTCATTGAAGACCTCCCCGGAAATTCTCACTTAGATTTCACCGGTTTGATTTCAGCCAATTCTTTTTTTGATAATATCGGTCCCAACAATCTTTGGATTTGGCCTGAATTTTATACCTATGTATTGCTGAAACCGGGTTCTGATCCCCTTGCCCTGGAAGCTAAATTTCCCGCATTTACCGAAAAGTATATGTCTGAAATTCATAAGGAACATAAATTCCAGACCTATTTCTTTTTGCAGCCCCTCCTAGATATACACCTCAAGACAGAATGTGCCAACGAACCGACTGTTCCTGGTAGTGAACGTACCGTTTACTTTTTGACATTGCTTGGTGTATTTATCCTCGTAATTGCTTGGGTAAACTATATCAATCTTTCTACTTCCAAGTCGATTGAAAGGGCCAAAGAAGTGGGGGTAAGAAAGACAGTAGGGGCGAACAAACAGCAACTGATAGGACAATTCTTGACGGAAGCTATCTTACTCAACGGCGTAGGTATATTGATCGGTTTATTTCTAGCTCGGGTGTTTTTGGGCCGATTTACAGAGATCGTGGGCAAGGAAATAGGCGATTCCTTACTCAATCCAAACTTAATCGCTCACCCCATATTTTGGGCTATACTACTAGGAAGTGTGCTCTTCGGAGGACTTCTATCTGGCATGTATCCAGCAGCTGTGTTATCCTCCTTCCGTCCCTGTCTCTTATACACATCTGACGCTGCCGACGAAGAGGATAGTGTAGAT
>CAJXUM010000062.1 GCA_913060855.1 uncultured Lewinella sp.
CGAGATCAGCCTCGGTCTCGTGGGCTCGGAGATGTGTATAAGAGACAGCTACTGGTGCACTCGTATTAGGCCCATCCATGTTATCTGCCAAAGCACATATTGATGGTGCAGATACCATCAAGGTTGGCTTGATTGGCTGTGGTGGTCGAGGATCAGGAGCTGCCGTACAAGCTTTATCGACTAATCAGAATGTACAACTTGTGGCGATGGCCGATGCCTTTCAGGACCGATTAGAATTAAGTGTTAAACGTATCCAGAACGAGGTTGAAAATAACGATATTGAGAGCAGTCGTTTTGCCGTGCCAAAAGAACACCAATTCCATGGTTTTGATGGCTACAAAAAAGTAATTCCGCTATGTGATGTTGTCATTATCGCTACTCCTCCCGGATTCCGACCTATCCACTTCGATGCTGCTATCAAAGCGGATAAGCATGTATTCATGGAAAAACCATTGGCAGTAGATGCTCCTGGTGTACGCAAAATCTTAGAAACCGCTAAGCTGGCCAAGCAGAAAAAACTCAATGTAGTGGTTGGTCTGCAACGGCACTACCAAGAAAGATATACCAAGTGGGTCGACATGCTACACGAGGGAGTAATTGGAGACATTACGACTTCTCATGTCTATTGGAATAGTGGTGGAGTTTGGGTTCGCGAACGCAAACCAGGAATGACCGAAATGCAATACCAAATGCTCAACTGGTATTATTTCAATTGGCTATGTGGTGACCATATTACCGAACAGCATATCCATAATTTGGATGTAAGCAACTGGGTCAAAAAGGCCTATCCGATTTCTGCACGAGGAATGGGGGGACGTCGCATGCGTACCGGAAAAGACCACGGTGAGATATTTGATCATCACTTTATCGAATACCAATACGCTGACGGAAGTCGCATGATGAGCCAATGTCGACACTGGAAAGGCTGTGAAAATAAAGTAACAGAGGAATTCCAGGGTACCAATGGATCTGCACCAGCTCCTGGTGTGATATTAACCAAGAGCGGGCATACCATCATGGAAAACAAAGGAAAGGGAGATCCCAATCCATACCAAGTGGAACATGACATGCTCTTTGCAGCGGTTGCGAAAGGAGATTACAAATATGCAGATGCAGAAAATGGTGCTAAGAGTACCATGACTTCCATATTAGGTAGAATGGCTACTTACTCCGGCCAGCTTGTCAATTGGGATGATGCTATGGCTTCAACGCTTGACTTGTCACCTGACAAGTACGACTGGAATGCCAATCCAAAAGTAATGCCTATCAAGGATGGATCTGGTAAGGATGGATACTATCCTGCCTGTATTCCTGGTACTACACAGGTCATGTAAAATATTTCCGTCTGTTGTCAGGTAACAATCGCCTGACAACAGACTTATTCCAACCCTCCTTCGGTCGGTCTGTCAGATCGAAACCTTCTTACTGCAAATCCTAAAATAAAATAATGAAACGAAGAACCTTTATACAATCTAGCGTTGCTACATCAGCCGCCTTCGTCGGTGCTACCACAGCAGCAGAGGCTAAACCTTTTGCTTCTACTGCCGCTCCTTTTAAGCTGAAATTCGCGCCACACCTTGGCATGTTTAAAAACATGGCAGGCAACGACCCCATTGACCAACTCAAATTCATGGCGGACCAAGGCTTTTCCGCTTTTGAGGACAATGGTATGCGCGAGCGAGATCCTGCTTTGCAAAAGCAAATGGGGAAGACCATGATGAAACTCGGAATGACGATGGGCGTTTTTGTGGCACACAAAATCTATTGGAAAGAGCCGAGTTTGGCTTCTGGGAAACAAGATGCTAGAGACGAATTCCTAGGCTATATCAAGGAAGCTGTCGAAGTCGCCAAACGTTGCAATGCCAAATGGATGACCGTTGTCCCTGGCCACCTAGACCTTCGCCAAGACATGGGGTATCAAATGGTAAACGTAATAGAAACCCTTAAACAAGCTTCTGAAATCCTGGAACCACATGACCTAACCATGGTACTGGAACCTCTCAACTTCAGGAATCATCCGGGGCTTTTCTTGACCAAGGCCGCACAGGGATTTTTGATTTGCAAATCAGTTGGCAGTCCAAGCTGCAAAATTTTATTTGATATTTATCACCAACAAATCCAAGAAGGGAATATCATTCCAAATATCGAACAGTCTTGGGATGAAATTGGTTACTTCCAAATTGGTGATAATCCTGGGCGTAAAGAACCTACTACTGGAGAAATTCACTATAAGAATATCTTCAAAATGATCCATGACAAAGGCTTCAGAGGCGTGCTAGGAATGGAGCATGGCAATTCTCGTCCAGATAAAGAGGGCGAGCAGGCGGTAATCGATGCCTATCGAAAAGTAGATTTGGATTAAACCTATCCATATGGACTTGGTAAGCTACACTATGTAGGTTTACCAAGTCCAATCTTATTCCCATCTCCATCGATTCATCACTCCGCCACTCTCCGGCGAAAATACGCTAAGACGATATTCATTTTTTTCGCCATCTCACCTTTATTCTTAAGAAAAAACTAATAATACCTCCACTCTATTAAATATTTCAAAAAAAATGCCTTTCTAGTTGCAAATCACCATAATTGCACCTACTTTTGCTTCCGCAATGTCAGTCATAAACTTACATATCGAGCCCTTTCTTTCTACCTGCCGTCGCAGACAAGCACGCCGTCGCCCTTAGGGGCGTATACATTTCATATTACCCACATGGGTAGGTTCTATACCCTACCAAATTCTTACCAAATTAGATTGAAGTAATTAGTTAAGCTTGTTCTATTGGGCAACTTATCATCTTCAACACTGATTAGATTTTTATTTTTTGTTTATCAGAGACTATTCTGATAAGTGGTTAATAGTGAAACCATGGAATCTACAGATAATATAAACATCCAACTTGCGCTGCCAGTTCATGCTAAGCATGCCGAATTCATCTGCTCGCTATATGCAGCATCGGCTAAAGAGCGAGGCACCGGTATCGCAAAGCGCCAACCCGAGTACGTCAAAGCTAAGATCCTCAAAGGGGATGCGGTAGTCGCATTTGATGGTGATCAATTGGCAGGCTTCTGCTATATTGAAACCTGGAGTCACGGGCAATATGTTGCCAATTCTGGCTTGATCATAGCCCCGACCTACCGCCGAAAGGGCCTAGCTCGCCGCATCAAACAGCATGTGTTTAATTTAGCAAGAGATAAATATCCAAAGGCAAAAGTTTTTGGCATCACGACTAGTCTAGCGGTGATGCGAATCAACTCTGACCTGGGCTACAAGCCGGTGACTTTCTCCGAATTGACCCAAGATGATGCCTTTTGGCATGGCTGTAAGAGCTGCCCGAATTTTGATATTCTAGAGCGCAATGAACGTCAGTTATGCCTCTGTACGGCTATGCTCGCTCCTTCGAAAGAAGAAAAAATGGCCTTTGACCTTAGTAATCAAATAATTGTCCAACAACATTAATGTCTTCCGTACATGCTAGTGTGGTAGCTGACTAGAAAACCTAACCGATAGAATAATAGGACCTTTCTAAGAACTATTGGTTTCTTTCTTTCAACGCTCCACAAGCATCGAACAGAAATCTGTGATAAAAAATCATTCGTAATGACCAAGAAAAAAGTTGTGCTTGCTTATAGTGGCGGATTGGATACGTCTTTTTGCGTAAAATACTTGAGTAAGGAAATGGGGCTAGAAGTACATACGCTCACTGTAGATACAGGGGGCTTTAGTCCAGAAGAATTAGCTGATATCGAAAGTAGAGCCATGACCTTGGGGGCTAGTTCTTTCAAAGTTATTGATGCAGTGCCTGCCTTTTACCAACAATGTGTTCGATACCTCATCTATGGAAATGTATTACGAAATAATACCTATCCGTTATCCGTAAGTGCCGAACGGATGTTCCAGGCCTTGCAAGTCGTTGAGTTTGCCAAATCGATTGGCGCCGATAGTATTGCCCATGGAAGTACCGGAGCCGGTAATGACCAAGTTCGTTTCGATCTGGTTTTTAATATCCTAGGACCGGAGCTAGAAGTGATCACGCCCATCCGAGATATGCAGCTGTCCCGACAAGCAGAAATCGATTACTTGAAAGAACATGGCGTAAATTGGAGCTGGGAAAAAGCAAAATATTCTATCAATCAAGGCTTATGGGGTACCAGTGTGGGAGGCGAAGAAACACTAACCTCTCATCTATCCTTACCCGAAGAAGCCTACCCCTCTCCCCTATTGGAACAAACGCCTAAAAAAGTAGAACTCCATTTCACAAAAGGTGAAATTACAGGCGTAGATGATAAGGTATTTGATAAAGGCTGGGAAGCTATCGCCTATCTGAATCAACTGGCGAAGCCATATGCTATCGGTCGAGACATACACGTGGGAGATACTATTATTGGTATCAAGGGGCGAGTAGGCTTCGAGGCGGCGGCCCCCGTGATTATACTCAAGGCTCATCACCTCATCGAAAAACATACGCTCACCAAATGGCAGCAATATTGGAAAGAGCAATTGGCCAATTGGTATGGCATGTTGTTACACGAAGGCCAATACCTCGACCCTGTCATGCGCAATATTGAATCTTTCCTAGAAGATACACAAACGACCGTTACGGGAACTGCAATTGTAAAGCTGTTGCCCTATCGCTTTGAATTAGAAGGTATTAAATCTGATTTTGATTTGATGAATAGTGATTTTGGGCATTATGGTGAAATGAATAAAGCTTGGTCAGGGGAAGATGTGAAAGGCTTTACCAAAATATTAGCCAATCAGGTGAAGATCCACCATTTGGTAACACAAAAACAAGCCGATAAACCAACCCCGTAACGGCTCGACTTATCGAACCAAACAATCAGTTCGATTTATCAAACCAAACCAGTAGCGGCTCGATTTATCGAGCCCAACCAACAGATTCAACCAAAAAACATAACCAGCTATGCTCAAAGCAGGAATTATAGGAGGAGGAGGTTATACAGCAGGCGAACTAATTCGGGTGTTATTGTATCATCCCGAAGTTGAAATAAACTTTGTGCTTAGTCAAAGCCAAAGAGGGAAACTAGTGAGTGATGTACATGACGACCTCGTCGGGGAATGTTACCTACATTTCACCGATGAGGTCAGTTTTGACGTCGATGTACTATTTCTTTGTATGGGACATGGTCGTTCCAGAACATTCGTGGAATCTCATGCGATTCCGGAAAATGTAGCCATTATTGACCTAAGCAATGACTATCGACTCGATGAAAGTTTTGTTTACGGTTTACCAGAATTGCATAAAGCGGCCATCAAGCAAAGTAAACGAATAGCCAATTGTGGCTGTTTTGCTACGGCCATACAAATGGCACTATTGCCTTTAGCTAGCCAACACCTCCTACAAGATGAGGTCCATGTTCATGCGATCACAGGTTCTACTGGAGCAGGTCAATCTCCGGCTCCTACAACCCATTTTAGCTGGCGGAACAATAATCTATCTATTTATAAGGCCTTCAATCACCAACATTTAGGAGAGATAAAGCAGAGCTTACGGCACCTACAGCCTAGCTTTGACAAAGCCATCAATTTCTTGCCGGTACGAGGTGATTTCGCCCGCGGAATCTATGCGAGTGCTTATATTGATTGTGACTTAACTGAGGAGGAAGCCTGCCAATTGTACGAAGATTATTATGCTGAGGCGCCTTTCACGCACCTCAGCCGCAAAAACCCCAATCTTAAGCAAGTTGTCAATACCAATAAGTGTATTCTGCATCTCGAAAAGCATGGCAACAAGCTGTTGATTATTTCTATTATCGACAACCTATTAAAAGGGGCATCCGGACAAGCTGTTCAAAATATGAACCTGGTATTCGGAAAGGCAGAAACGATGGGCCTCCAGTTAAAGTCAGTTGTTTATTAAATCATTACTAGGCGAAGCATAAGACTAAGTGGGTCGGTATAGAATAGACCACTTAATTGAAGCACAATGACCTAGTCAACCTTACTATTATCATGCAACTCTTCGATGTATATCCCTTATTTGACCTAGAACCTGTAAAGGGACTAGGAAGCTATGTTTATGATAAGGATGGAAAAGCTTATTTGGACTTTTATGGTGGCCATGCCGTCGTATCAGTGGGGCATAGTCATCATCATTTTGTGCAACGCTTGCAGGAGCAGGCGGCTAAGATGGTGTTCTACTCCAATTCTGTGCAAAATCCTTTACAGGTAGAATTAGCTCAAAAACTGGGTGCGCTTTCGGCTTGTCCGGATTACCAGCTTTTTCTTTGTAACTCTGGTGCAGAAGCCAATGAAAATGCACTAAAGCTAGCCTCTTTCCATAATGATCGCAAAAAGATTATTGCTTTTAAAGGCGCTTTCCATGGCCGAACTTCGGCTGCCGTTAACGTGACAGACAACCCGCGGATCAAAGCTCCTATCAATAAGACTTACGAAGCAGAATTTCATGAATGGAATAACCTAGATAGCGTTCGAGATAGCCTTGCTAAAGAAGATGTATCCGCCCTGATCATTGAAGGAATTCAAGGTATTGGTGGTATCCATGTCCCAGATGCAAGCTTTCTGGAAGAGGTATCAGTACTCTGCAAAAAGCACAATACTGTTCTCATTCTAGATGAAATCCAATCGGGATATGGAAGAAGTGGTGAGTTTTTCGCCTTCCAATATAGCAATGTCGTACCCGACTTGATCACGGTAGCCAAGGGGATGGGCAATGGCTTTCCGATCGGTGGCGTGCTTATTCACCCACGATTCAAGGCTAGTTATGGCTTATTGGGCACTACATTTGGAGGAAACCACCTCGCTTGTGCGGCTGGACTGGCTGTATTGGAGATCATTGAAGAAGAAAAACTAGTCGAAAACGCCAAGCGCTTTGGCCAGATTTTGATGGACGAATTAAAAGGATTTGACCAAATCAAAGAGGTGAGAGGATTGGGTTTGATGATTGGTATGAGTATGGATTTTCCGATCAAGCCCTTGCGCAAGCAGCTCTTATTTGAAGAACATATCTTTACGGGCTCGGCTGCCGATCCTAATACTATACGATTACTGCCACCTTTGAATATTAATGAACAAGAAGTAGATCAATTCCTAAAAGGATTGAAAGTAGGATTAAAGAATTATACACCCACAGCTAATTTCTAACCAATAGTCATGCAGCAATTCGAATCAGTCGGCGATGTCAAGCAATTAAAACACTTGATCCAAAAGGGGCTGGATATGAAAGCCCAACCCTTACAATATGAATCTCTAGGCAAAGGAAAGACCCTCATACTTTTGTTTTTCAATCCTAGTCTTCGCACACGCCTGAGTACAGAGAAAGCGGGTATCAACCTGGGTATGTCAGTCATCAGTATGAATGCCGGGCAAGGTTGGCAGTTGGAATTTGAGGATGGTAACATCATGAATATGGATAAGGCGGAGCATATTCGGGAAGCCGCCGCCGTCATCAGCCAATATGCCGATATCATTGGGCTACGTACTTTTCCGTCTTTAACGGATAAAGAAAAAGATTACAGCGATTTCATTTTTCGCCAATTCATTCGCTTCGCATCGGTACCTGTCGTGAGCTTGGAATCAGCCATCAGGCATCCATTGCAATCGCTTGCCGATTTGATCACGATAGAAGAACACAAAACCAAGGCGCGTCCTAAGGTGGTTCTGAGTTGGGCCCCTCATCCACGCGCCCTACCGCAGGCCGTGAGTAATTCCTTCCTCGAATGGGTACACCAAACCGACGCGGAGCTGCTCATCACCCATCCCGAAGGCTATGAACTCGCCCCGGAATTTGCTAAAGATATTCCAGTAGTATACAATCAAAGAGAAGCCTTTGAAGGTGCCGATTTTATTTACACCAAAAACTGGTCTTCTTATAAGGAGTATGGCAAAATATTATCCCAGGATAGCGATTGGATGATTACACCTGAAAAGATGGCACTGACTGACAATGGCAAGTTTATGCATTGTTTGCCGGTGCGCAGGAATGTTGTGGTAGCTGATGGGGTGCTAGATAGCGATGCCTCATTGGTCATTCAACAAGCCAATAATCGAACCTTTGCCGCACAGGCTGTTCTCCATGATATACTCAGTGGCCTTTAAATTACGATACTATGCAACGTCCATCTTTAGTTGTTCTAAAAATCGGAGGAAAGGTCCTCGAAGTACCTAGTGAATTACAGAAAGCGCTTCAATATTTCGCAGCCATTGAAGGGCCTAAGATCCTAGTACATGGCGGTGGCAAGCAAGCCAATCACATCATCAGTGCCCTTGATATCGAGCCTAAGATGTTGAATGGGCGGAGGATAACAGATGCTGCGACCTTGGAGGTGGTAACTATGGTCTACGCGGGCCTGGTTAATAAAACGGTGGTGAGTCAATTACAGGCTTTGGCGTGTAATGCGATGGGATTGAGTGGCGCTGACGGAAATATGATTCGCGCGCATAAACGGATCGTCAAAACCGATGACTATGGTTTTGCAGGAGATATCGATGAGATCAATGCTGCTGCGATACAGCAATTGTTGGATTTGGGATTTTGTCCTTGTTTCTGCGCGATCACTCACGACGCTAAGGGTCAATTATTGAATACCAATGCAGATACGATTGCTTCTCAATTAGCAGTGGCAATGGCAAAAGGATACGATGTTCAATTGCAGTTCTGTTTTGAAAAAGCAGGTGTCATGACGGATCCCGATCAGGATGATTCGATTATTCCTGTCCTTACGCCCTCCTTATATGAATTGCACAAAGGGAGTGGTGCTATTTCAGGCGGGATGCTACCCAAATTAGATAATGCTTTTGCAGCGATAGATGCCGGGGTTTCAGCCGTTTGGATTGGTCATTTAATGGCCTTGCAGACCGGGGCAGCCACTAAAGTGACGGCCACATAATAGGTAGTGATTTACGGAAAGTACTTTATCATTTGAAGAGATACATCAACATGGAACAAACAGCCCTAAACAAAGACGCCATATTATTACTGCAAGGACTTATTTCAACCCCTTCCCTATCTAGAGAAGAAGCAGACACCGCAGCACTAATTTATCAGTTTCTAGCTGATAAAGGTGTGAAGGTGGAACGTTCGGGAAATAATGTTTGGGCGAAAAACAAATATTGGCAGGCCGAGAAGGGGACCATTCTACTCAATTCACACCACGATACGGTTAAACCCGCTAGTGGCTGGCAACGTGATCCTTTCCATCCGGGGCTTGAAGGAGATACGCTTTATGGGCTAGGGAGTAATGATGCAGGCGGTCCTTTGGTATCATTGATCGCTACTTTCCTATATTTCTACGATCAAAAAGAACTGCCTTTTAATCTCCTAATTGCGGCGACAGCGGAGGAAGAAATATCTGGCAAGAATGGGATTGCTGCTTTACTGCCCGACTTGGGCGCCATCTCTCTCGGCATTGTCGGAGAACCCACTAAAATGGAAATGGCTATTGCAGAAAAAGGGCTTTTGGTGATTGATGGCACCGCCCATGGAAAATCGGGCCATGCCGCTAGAGAGGAGGGAGAAAATGCCTTGTACAAAGCCCTGGAAGACATCCAATGGATCCGTACTTTTCAGTTTCCAGAAGTATCTCCCTTACTCGGAGCAGTGAAAACAACAGTCACACAAATTACAGCGGGTACACAACACAATGTCGTACCCGATCAATGCCAATTTGTGATCGATGTGCGCACCAATGAACATTATTCCAACCAGGAGGTATTTGCCTATTTACAATCTCAGGTACAATCGGAGCTTAAAGCCCGATCCTTTCGTTTGAACTCTTCTGGCATTCCACTCGATCATCCACTGATTCAGCATGGACTTTTGCTAGATTGGCCGTACTTTGGTTCCCCTACACTATCCGATCAAGCGTTGATGTCTTTTCCTACGCTGAAATTAGGCCCAGGAGATTCGGCACGATCGCATACGGCTGATGAGTACATCCGTCTGTCGGAGATTGAAGAAGGAATAGCAAAATATATTTCCTTATTATCGCGCTTGAAACCGGGAGAGGTATAAATAGAGGCTATCATTCTAAGGCTGGACAAGGCAGCAAGTGAAGGTGGAAACCTGCCTGGCATTCGCCAGAACAGACAGGTGCGAATTCGGAAATCGGAAGGTTTCCAAGCATGCAGGGGCGTACCTTTTCCGACTTCCGATTTCGTACTTCCGATTTTGTCCAAGGCTAGAAGGGTAGCCTAAATAGAGGAAAACAAGATTTTCAATTATTAGTACAAAAAACAGATATGAAGCTTTGGCAAAAAAACTACCAAGTAGATCAGGAGATTGAACGATTTACAGTGGGACAGGATAGAGAATTAGATGTGGCTTTGGCTCCTTATGACATACAAGGTTCCTTGGCTCATATTAAGATGTTGTGTAAAATAGGCTTGCTAGAAACGGACGAGCTAGCACAACTTGAAAAAGCATTGAAAAGACTATATACCATCGTCGAAGCAGGTGACTTTGTCATAGAGCCAGGGATAGAAGATGTTCACTCTCAGGTAGAACACTGGTTGACGAAAGAGTTGGGGGAAGTAGGCAAAAAAATCCACAGTGGCCGCTCTAGAAATGACCAAGTGCTGGTAGACTTAAAGCTATATTTACGGACCGAGATTCGGGCCTTAATCACATCGATTGAAGAATTATTTGGGACTTTAATCCAGTTATCCGAACAGCATAAGGATAAACTAATGCCGGGCTATACGCACTTACAAGTAGCGATGGTTTCCTCTTTTGGTCTTTGGTTTGGAGCGTATGCGGAGAGTTTGGTTGACGATTTGCAACAATGGCAAAGTACGTTTAAAATCATCAATCAAAACCCACTTGGGTCTGCTGCTGGCTATGGTTCCTCTTTTCCGCTCGACCGGAAATTGACGACAGCGTTATTAGGATTTAATGACTTGAATTACAATGTCGTACATGCCCAAATGGGAAGAGGTAAAAGCGAGTTATTCATGGCTTTCTCTTTGGCGGGCACCGCTCACACACTTGGAAAAATGGCGATGGATATTTGCCTGTTTATTAACCAAAACTTCAACTTTATTGCCTTTCCTGATGAACTGACCACAGGTTCTAGCATTATGCCTCACAAGAAAAATCCCGATGTATTCGAGATCATTAGAGGTAGATGTAACCAACTCATTTCTCTACCCGCTCAGGTAAGTATGCTCACGACCAATCTCCCCTCGGGCTATCACCGTGAATTCCAACTTTTAAAAGAAGTGATTTTCCCAGCTATCCACAGTTTGAAGGATTGCTTAGGTATCGCCACTTATGCCTTACAGCAAATTCAGATTAAAGAGGATATTCTAGCAGAGGATAAATATCGTTACCTGTACAGTGTGGAAGAGGTAAACAAGGAAGTCTTATCAGGTACTCCCTTTAGAGACGCCTATAAAATTATTGGGGAGCAGATTGCAGATGGATCCTTTGATCCTCAGCGGGAAGTGGCACACACCCACGAAGGGAGTTTAGGAAATCTCTGTTTACCGGAAATCCAAGCCAAGTGGGCCAGGGTTTGGGCCGATTTTAAGTTTGAATATATGGATGAGAAACTGGCGGCTTTGTTAGCACCTTAAAGTATTTGGAATGAGTCCTGGTCGGCCAGAAAGGCATATCTCTTGCGGTATTTATCCTGAGATGGCTTATCCAGTTTTACCGTAATCATAGCTTCTTGGAAACCCAATTTTACTCGGGTTTCACCGGCATAATCAATAAGACAAGAGTCTCCCGAATAGGCGATGTCTTTACCGTCCTTCCCTACCCGATTCACACCAATCGTATAGGCCTGGTTTTCAATCGCTCGTGCCACTAACAAGCTTTGCCAATGATGGCGACGGCGCTCCGGCCAATTGGCTACGTAAAGCAGCAAATCGTATTCTGTCCTATTCCTGCTCCAAACGGGAAAGCGAAGGTCATAGCAAATCAGTGGGCAAATCTTCCAGCCTTTCCACGCTACCAACAGGCGATCCTCCCCAGCCGTATAATGCTCATCCTCTCCGGCCAAAGTAAAAAGGTGGCGTTTATCATAGTACTCGTAGGTACCATCCGGAAACATCCAGATCAGGCGATTATAGAATTGCCCCTTATCTTTCGCGATAAAACTAGCGGTGATAGCGGCATCCAACAAAGCAGCCTGTTCTTGTAGCCAAACTAAGGTAGGGCCGTGCATTTCTTCGGCCAAGGGAGAAGGATTCATGCTAAAACCCGTGGTAAACATTTCGGGCAAAACTACTAAGTCGGTACTCAGCGATTGGAGTGAAAATTGCTCGGCAAGCTGCTGGAGGTTAGCCGCTTTATCTTCCCAGACTCTGTCTCTTATACACATCTCCGAGCCC
>CAJXUM010000063.1 GCA_913060855.1 uncultured Lewinella sp.
CTACACTATCCTCTTCGTCGGCAGCGTCAGATGTGTATAAGAGACAGATAATAACAGCAGGAGCTGTCGAAAGGCAGGGACGGGGCAAGGTGCCGGTCGGAAACCGGGCACCAACGGGATTTTCACGATAATCTTTTTCATTACGTGGGATTCAGCGTAACTTCACTGATCTGCAATTGCTTTTATCATACCAAACAATCTGAAACCAATGAGCTGTAAAAACTATTTGCTCGTACTTATTGCGATGCTCTTGACTATACCTGTGCTATTTTGTCAAACCGCTGAGAAATCTCTTACCGTTTTGCGCGTGGATCAACCCCTCCCAGGGAAACTTGCTAAAAAGGAAGTGGAATCCTATAAGATTACCACTAGGAAGGGCAACTTCGTATACGGCTTTGTTGACCAGCTCAGTGTTGATGTCGTCGTTACGGTTTTTGATCCCGGAGGAAAAAAAGTAGCCGTATTTGACGATCCAGCTGTGGGACCGGAACATTTTCAGTTTGAGGCCAAGGCCACTGGAGATTTTGTTGTTGACGTAAGTCCTTTTAAAGACAAAGAAGGGGACTATTCCATCGTGCTCAAACTAGTCGAACCTATTGCTGAGAAACCGCAGAAGCGCATTGATCAATTGATGTGTGCTTATGACAATACCGAAACTCCGGGAGGGGTAGTTGGTGTCATTCAGGATGGAAAGGTCATCTTTGCCAAAGGCTATGGGATGGCTAATCTAGTACACGGAGTTCCATTTACCACTGATTTGCGCTCCAATATAGGTTCCGTCTCCAAGCAATTCACTGCCTTTGGGATCTTACTTTTAGAAAAGGCAGGCAAGTTGAGCATCGACGATGATGTGCGCAAACATATTCCCGAGCTGCCGGATTTTGGGGAGACGGTTACCTTGAAAAATCTACTTAATCATACCAATGGTTACCGTGAGATTTATAATACGATGCCAATTAAGGGATGGAAAGGTGAAGATGGATTATTGAAAAAGGAAGCGATTCGGCTCATTCAACGGCAAAAGGAACTGCAAGCTCAACCCGGAGCAGAATTCAACTATAATAATACAGCTTACATCTTTCTGGCTGAGATAATAGCACGGACTAGCGGCCAAGACTTCCACGATTGGATGAAGGACAACGTTTTCGAACCTTTGGGGATGAATCAGACTATGGTAAGGCCTACTCCAAAACATATCGTAACGGCTAGTGCCCAAGGTTATGTTGGAGGGGAGGGAGGCTTCCACGAAGCAGGCGATCTGCATGCAGCTAATGGTGCGGGAACGATGTATACGACTATAGCTAATTTTGCCAAATGGCTGCAAAACTTTAAAGATCCCAAAGTGGGCGGTGCCGCACTAATCGAAAAACTTACCACGCCAGGCATTCTCAATAGTGGGGATACGATGTCGTATGCTTTGGGCATCGGAGTAGGCAAGTATCGCGGCCAGCGACTACTGAGTCATACCGGTGGTGATGTTGCCCACCGAACCTTGCTGTCCTATTATCCAGATCTCGATGTCGGGATTGTGCTGATGAGTAATAATGGTGGTTTTAATTTGGGCATGGGGACCAAGGTCATGGAAGCATTTTTTGCCGATGAATTAGAACCCGTCAAAGAGAAAGAAGCAGTAAAAGGCGTGCAAGTGGATGCAGAAATCCTAAAAACCTATGCTGGTAAATATAAGGCCCAGCAGATAGGACTTATCATCGAATATAAATTGGAAAATGAACAACTTGTGGCCTATCCAACTGGGCAATCGTCTCTCCCACTGGTTGCCACCTCAGATACTTCCTTTGCCTACGAGGGGGTAGAGGCTTCATTGGTTTTTCACGTGCAAGAGGGAAAGAAAATAGAACAAGCTACACATACGCAGGGAGGGGGTGCCATAAAGCTAGAGCGCTTGCCCCCTTTCGAACTAAGTGCAGACAAGAGGAAGGAATATATCGGCAAGTATTTTTGCGAGGAACTTGAAACATTTTATACCATTCTATTGAAGGAAGACAAGTTGTTGGCGGAACTGGCCAATTCGGCGGATATCGAATTGACGGCGACGGAAGAAGATACCTTCTCTGGAAGTGTTTACTTCGCTCCTGAAATCCAATTTGAGAGAGATGATGCTGGTCAAATTACCGGATTTAAGCTGTCGAATGGCCGAACCAAAGGTATTTATTTTGAGCGGCAAGAATAAGGCGAGTAGGAGGGGGTAAGCGTGAAGAAATTCGTCAGCAAGGGGTGATTTCTACGTGAATTTTTCCTATTAGCCAGGATTCGATGAATCATCGTGTTTACAGCTCAGAAAAAATGCTAAGTTTAAACAGAAAAATCACTGATTTTAACGGTGAAGTTTAAAGATATCTCCCTAGCAACTCAGCAGATATTATTAAGCAACTTCGGCAAAACGAAGCGAATGAACCATCGAATCCTGTGCCAGTTGGCGGCTTTACTCCTATGCGTTGGACTCTACAGTGCATAAAACCGAGCGTTTTAAAGAAATCAAGTTCTACCAAGCCTATGCAGACGTAGTAATCTTTGATCAACGGGGCGCGGGCCGTTCTATACCCAATTTGGAGTGTGAAGGCCGCCAATACATTGACCAAAGCCTTCCTTTTTCCTTTGAACTATTGAAGCAGCTCGTTACCTCATTAAACAGGGCACTGATAAAGGTATCTCTAGTAAATCTGGTCGTACACCATTGCAAACGGCCCAGGAACTGGGATTAATGAAGACGTGGACGTGGCTAGGTGCCGGTTGGAAACCGGGCACCAACGGCGATGTTTCTAGGAGCCCCCTTCTCGCCTTTTGATTTTGATTAATATTCCTATTTTGATTTCCCTCCCCATTTAGCTACCAGCCCAAACGAACACGGGGTCAAAGAGAAGCGATTCTCCATGACCCCGTGTCAGTATCTTAGATTAAGTTATTCTTATTCTTCCAAATTGAAATCATTGAGGAATCCCGTATGGAAATTACCCGATCGGAATCGTTCATCCTTCATCAAACGTTTATGGAAAGGCACTGTCGTCTTGACGCCTTCAATAATGAATTCGTCTAAGGCTCGCTCCATTTTAGTAATACACTCCTCCCTCGTTGGGGCTCGACAGATCAGTTTAGCGATCATAGAGTCATAATAAGGCGGAATGGTATAGCCTGCATAAACGTGTGTGTCGACACGAACACCATGTCCTTTTGAGCTATGGAAGGACAGTATTTTGCCAGGACTAGGGCGGAAATTATTGAAGGGGTCTTCCGCATTGATCCTGCATTCTATAGCGTGTGCGGCAGGCAAGTAATCACCACCGGTAATCATTTCGCCAGCTGCGATCTTTATTTGTTCTTTGATCAAGTCATGATCAATTACTTCTTCTGTTACGGGATGCTCAACCTGAATCCGGGTATTCATCTCCATGAAGTAGAAGTTGCGGTATTTGTCCACTAAGAACTCTACCGTACCTACTCCTTCATATTTGATAAAAGAACCCGCTAGAACGGCTGCTTTTCCCATTTTTTCACGCAATTCGGGTGTCATGAAAGGGGAGGGGCATTCCTCTACGAGTTTCTGATGTCGGCGTTGGATAGAGCAGTCACGTTCAGATAAGTGGACTACGTTTCCATTTTGATCACCGGCAATCTGAAATTCTATGTGTCGAGGTTCTTCGATATATTTTTCAAGATATATACCATCATTCCCAAAGGAGGCACGCGCTTCTTGTCGAGCCATATCCCAATTGGGCTCCAGCTCTTCCTCATTCCAGACGATCCTCATCCCTTTACCACCACCACCAGCGGTTGCTTTTAAGATGACAGGGTAGCCTATTTCCGTAGCTATTTTGATGGCATGCTTGACATCTTTGACTAAGCCCTCTGAGCCAGGTATAACAGGAACACCTGCTTTGATCATAGTATCTTTGGCGGTCACTTTATCGCCCATTTTCCTGATATGATCAGGAGTGGGGCCGATAAACTTTATACCATATTCAGCACATACTTCGGCGAAATCAGCATTTTCAGATAAAAAGCCATAACCAGGATGGATAGCATCCGCATTGGTTATTTCTACAGCAGCCATTATCTTGGGAATGCTAAGGTAAGATTCACTGGATGAAGGAGGGCCTATGCAGACGGCCTCATCGGCAAAGCGAACGTGAAGGCTTTCTCGATCGGCAGTGGAATATACCGCTACTGATTTGATGCCCATTTCACGGCAAGTTCGGATAATCCGTAAGGCGATTTCGCCCCGGTTAGCTATTAGTATTTTTTCAAACATGGGTCAGCAGGCTAATTTAACCATTAGGATCAACAAGGAAAAGAACCTGATCGTATTCGACAGGGGAAGCATCTTCTACTAACACTTTTACAATCTTACCACTTACTTCTGATTCAATCTCGTTGAAAAGTTTCATTGCTTCTATGATACAAACAACCGAACCACTATCGATAGTATCTCCTATCTTGGCATAGGGCGGTTTTTCTGGTGATGTAGACCTGTAAAATGTACCGACCATCGGTGATTTTACTTCTAGGTAGTTTGCTGTATCATTGGGACTACTTCCTTGTGCTGCAGTATCAGCAGTAGCTGAAGGTGCTGGAGCCGCTGGAGGTGGACCGGCAGGAGCAGGTGGAATGGCTTGATGAACTGGTGAAATAGGCATTACAGCAGAGGCTGGAGCTTGGATAATAGACGTTTGTCCCTTATTACTACGCTCGTAATGCTTCGTTCTTACAGAAACCTCAAATTCACCATCTTTCATTTTGAACTCTGCGAGTTCTAACTTGTTGATGAGCTTTAGTAGCTCTTGGATTTCTTTAAAATTCATACCTTATTTTTTGACTCGCTCAACGTAGGCGCTGGTTTGTGTATCTAATTTTATTAGGTCTCCTTCATTGATAAATAAAGGAACTCTTACTTCTGCGCCTGTTTCGACTGTTGCAGGTTTTAGTGTATTAGTTGCAGTATCGCCCTTCACACCGGGTTCAGTATAAGTTACTTTTAAAGTAATATACTGAGGCATATCCAAGGTCAAAGCGATTTCCTCTTGGGCATCAAAAAGGATATCGACTTCTGTTCCTTCTTTGAGTAGGGCTGTATTATCAATCATGGTACCAGCCAGGAAAGTCTGATCGAAAGTCTCCTGGTTCATAAAATGGTAGCCGCTATCGTCATTATAGAGATACTGAAACTTACGTCGTTCTACCCGTACATCATCAATCTTATGTCCGGCTGGGATATTTTCCTCCAAGACTCGACCTGTGGTTAAGCTTTTATATTTGGTACGTACAAAAGCTGCACCTTTACCTGGTTTGACATGCTGAAATTCCACGATAACGAATATATCGTTATTCTTTCTAAAGCACATTCCTCTCTTTATATCTGATGTACCTGCCATTTCTTATTTGGTTTTATATCGCATTTATAATGAGGTGCCAATTTAGCGGCACAAAGATAGCAAAAATCCATTTAATAAGCCCACTTTAGATAGGTCGCTCCCCAGGTAAATCCTCCACCAAAAGCAGTGAGAATAATATTATCTCCTTTGTTGAATTGGTCTTCATAGTCCCATAGGCAGAGTGGAAGTGTGCCAGCAGTTGTATTTCCATATCGCTGGATATTCATGGTCACTCTTTCCATTGGAAAATCAGTCATTCTAGATACGGTCTCGATAATCCGCTTATTGGCTTGATGAGGAACCAACCAGTTTACATCGTCCAAACTCAGGTCATTGCTGGCCATGATTCTTTTTACCACATCCGACATGCCTGCTACGGCAGCCTTGAAGACAGGTCGCCCATTTTGATAAACAAAATGCTCGCGTGCTAGCACGGTTTCAGCAGTGGCTGGATGACGAGAACCTCCCGCTTTCTGGTATAAATATAACTGTCCTATTCCATCACTTCTATGGTAGGATTCGACAATGCCAAAGCCCTCGGTATTGGGTTCTAGCAAAACGGCACCTCCTCCATCACCAAAGATCACACAAGTAGTACGATCTTCATAATCAATAATGGAAGACATTTTATCGGCTCCGATAACGATGACCTTTTTATGTGTACCTGATTCTATAAATTTAGCACCAGTAGTCAAGGCATAAAGAAACCCAGAACAAGCTGCACTAATATCGAAGCAAAATGCATTTTTGATACCACAGGCATGCGATATAATATTAGCGGTATCCGGGAAAGGCATATCTGGTGTGACAGTAGCACAAATCACCAATTCTATTTCGCTGGGGTCTGTATTAGTCTTTTCCAATAATCCTTTAACCGACTCAATACCCAGAACAGAAGTTCCTTGTCCTTCTCCCTTGAGAATTCTACGTTCTTTGATACCTGTTCTGGAGGTGATCCACTCATCATTCGTCTCCACCATGGTTTCCAATTCCTGGTTGGTCAATACATAATCAGGAACATAAGCATGGACGCCAGTTATGGCGGCTTGTAGTTTTGACATGATCTTTAAATTAAACTGGTTCAACAGAAACCAGAAGTTAAAATCAATTTATTTGGGGACTTTAACTTAGTGACTATTTTAAGTGTAGTCTATCCTTCTGTCGGTGTTTTGGGATCTACTTCAGGCTCATCATATGATTTGTATGAAATCGCTATCAGGCCGGCAAAAGTTAGAAGGCCATTGAGGGCAATATTCATGAATCCAAAATCGAAGCCGTAATTGTTTTTTGCTAGATAAACAATGAAAAAAGTAATTATCGGTGCAGCAATACAAACAGGAATAACCCAGAATTCGCTAATTCTTAGCTTGGTCAGGGTACCAAAGGCAAACAGGCCTAGTAAAGGACCATAGGTATATCCGGCAAAGACAAATAATTGCGTTATGACCGATTCATTATTCACCGCATTGAAAATCATAATGAGCGTAAACAGGAGTGCTGAGAAACCCAGGTGCACCTTAAATCGTGTGCGCCTTTGCTGCGCCGGTGGCAACTCGCTTTTCTCAAAGTCTAAAAAGTCTATGCAAAAAGAAGTAGTGAGTGCTGTAAGGGCTGAGTCTGCGCTGGAATAGGCCGCAGCCAGTAAACCTAACATAAAAAGGATTCCTATTGCAGGAGAGAGATGTTGTAAGGCAATTTGAGGAAACAGTAAGTCTGGATTTTCTGGAATTTCAATGCCTACGTTGGCGGCATAGATATACAAAAGAGCGCCTAATGTTAGGAAAATCAGATTGGCAAAAACCAGAATGAAGCTGAAGGTAAACATGTTCTTCTGCGCATCCTTGATATTTGGGCAGCTGAGATTTTTTTGCATCATATCTTGATCAAGGCCAGTCATAACGACTGTAATCAAGGCACCGCTTATAAATTGCTTGAAAAAATTATTAGGATCACTCCAGCCATTTTCAAAAAAGAACATCTGGCCGTAATCACTGTTCCTTACCATTGTAATCAACCCACTTACATTCGTTTCTAGTGCGTTCCCGATGGCGAAAATGGCGAATATAACAGCGGTCATCATACTGATGGTCTGTAAGGTATCCGTCCAAACAATGGTGTTGATTCCTCCACGAAAAGTATATACCCAAATGAGTGCAATGGTTGTAAAAACGGTAACGCCAAAAGGAACTCCGAATGGAGCGAGCACAAATTGCTGTAGCACAATTGCTACGAGGTACAATCGAAAAGAAGCACCAACAACCCGAGAAAGCAAGAAATAGGCCGCTCCTGTTTTATAGGCATAGAAGCCAAATCTTTGCTCGAGGTAGGTATAAATAGAGGTAAGCCCGAGACGGTAATACATCGGCATTAGCACCAAAGCAATGAAGATATAGCCAGCAAAATACCCCATTACCATTTGCATATAGGAAAAAGCCTGATTAGCCCCGCCAGCGCCTACAACCCCGGGAATAGAGATGAAAGTCACACCCGATAAAGAAGCGCCCACCATTCCTATAGCAACTAAAACCCAATTTGACTTGCGACCTGCTAGAAAGAAATTTTCATTTCCAGCATCCTTCCCAGTAAAATAGGAGATACCTACCAGTACTAAGAAGTAGCTGACAATAATCCCTATTATTAAAACTGGTGTTAGTTGTTGTATCATAATCACTTGTGCAAGTGGTAGATATCCACCACTGCGGAGGAGGATATTTTGATTTTAGCAGGGCAAATATAGTAAATTATACAAAAGGCGGTCTCCTTGCATGACAGGTTCCATGACAAATTCTGTGATTGGAGACCATCTGTAGCCTATACGGTGTACCTGTCGCGTTTATATTTTTTGATTTCCTAGGCTAAGATAGTCTTACTGCTGGATATTATACAGTGAAGTTGTTTTAAATCATCTATCCATTTTATAAGCACTTCAGGAAATGATGCCTATTGCATTTACTTGCGGCTACTATTTTATCCATACGCAGTTCGATTTCCTTACATTTAACTTTTGCTAGGACCTCGAATACTCATCAATAAGATCTACGATATGCGAAATGGCCTTTTTTTGTCACTCTTTTTGCTGTTCTCTTGTGGCGATGCGAAAATTGATAAAAGTCAAGAAATAACGCAGGTGACGCCTAGCGCTCCAAAGGCAGCGGTAGCCCAAGACGTCTTGATTCAAAAACTATCGACGGCTTTGTCGAGCGACACGGGGCGGGTCGCAGCAGAGCAAAATACGATTGTTAATCACGCTATCGATCAATTATTGGATATGGAGGTGACCCAGACGGGCCTCTTTTACCAAATAGAATCACCAGGGGAAGGTCCGCTGTTAAAATGGGCGGACTATATAGAAGTCCATTACAAAGGTTATTTCCTGGATGGACAAGTATTTGACTCTTCCTACAAGCGGGGTGAACCCATTCAGTTTTATATAGGAAATATGATCCCTGCTTGGAATGAAGGCTTGCAACTCCTGTCGCCGGGTGCCAAAGCTCGATTCATCGCCCCCTCTCACCTGGCCTATGGTGAAAAAGGCTTCCTCACGGGCCGGGGAGATACGCTGGTGCCAGCCCATAAGATATTAGTTTTTGAGTTGGAAGTGCTTGAATTATTGCCTGATCCCAATGGATAATTGAAATGAAGAAAACGAAGACATTCAAGTACGAAGAAGTAGAAGGTTTTGCCTTTGGATCTTGGCCTTTTGGTCAACCTAAATTGTTTTCTCATGTCTACTTTGTTGATGGCTTACTATTGGATACGGGGCATCGCAATATGCGGAAAGACATCTTGGCCACCTTGGGACGCTTGGAAGTCAATCAAATCTTTATCAGCCATCATCACGAAGATCATACCGGAAATTTACAGGCGCTTCAGCAACATTTTAAGTGCCCCACTTACTCGTCTGCCGCTTGCATCGAATTGATGAAAGCCCCACCTAGGATCAGTTTTGCTCAATGGCTGACTTGGGGGAACCGAGGGGCTAACTTCCAATTGGAAGAAAAAGAGGGGCGGGTCGTTACGACAAATTATCAATTTGATATCATCCCCATTCCCGGCCACGCCATTGATATGGTAGCCTTGCATGAAGCCGAAAAAGGATGGCTTTTTTCAGCTGACTTATGGGTGTATAAATATATTCGCTACTTCATGCGTGCAGAAAGCATGTATCAGCAAATCGAGTCGATCAAACGCGTTTTACAACTTGATTTCGATGTGCTTTTCTGTAGTCATAATCCTCAGCTAAGCGGAGGAAAGCAAAAGCTTCGTGAAAAATTGCAATTCTTGGAAGATTTCTACGGGCGGGCGGCTGATTTCTATCACAAAGGCTACAGCCCTGCTGCTATTTTAAAAGCAATGGGTTTGAAAGAAGATATTGGCATACAATTACTATCTACGGGAGAGCTGTCCACTATAAACATGGTGCGCTCTGTAGTCCGAGATGAAAAAAGCAAAATGGATTAGCACTTATTAAGTAAAAGAGCAAATTAAGCTTACGTTTTTAAAGGCCTCTTTCCTGTTTGTCCTTCGTTGCTCATCAGTCGTGTACCTCAGGGTATGCTTCTTCTTCGCGCCTTGATCAAACAGAAAATAAACGCTTTAAAATTCATAATATAATCTTGCTCTTTTACTTACCGCTTGAAAATAAAGGGCAAGAGGATGAATAGTCCAATCATAATAGACACATCGGCAAAATTGAAGATGCCCGTCCGCAAATCGCCAATCCCCATATTCATGAAATCAACTACTTTACCATATTGTAAGCGATCATAAATATTGCTCACTCCTCCACCAATGATAAAGCTGAAAGCAATGATTTGCCAATGGGTCAGTTGCTTCGAGAAGAAGGTATAACCCAACAAGCCTATGAGCATAATGACGGGTAAAAGATGAAGCAGCCAGGTCTGAAAGCCTTTTGACCATTCGGATCCCCAACTGAGGAAGGCCCCTCTATTTTCAGCATAAGACAATCGGAAAAAATCTCCTAGGTAAGGTCGGTCATGACTTTGGCTCAATTCCTCTACAGCCACCTGTTTGGTGACCTGATCACAGCCGATATTGACGATTACAATGGCTATAACGATTAAAATACGAGTTGTCAAGTTGTTAAACATAGCTTTAATGGTATAAATGAATTTCTTATCTTGATCGCTGATACGCTGCCAAGCTTGGCAGACTTCAGAAATTTTCCACAGGATGGGCTAAGTCAACTTCTGAAGTCTAGTTTACAGCTGTTGTAGCATACTAACGAATTTTTATTTCAGCGTATAGTCATCCATTCCAATCAAATATACAGGATCAACGAAGCATTCCAAATTATTAGTGCACCATAATATATGAAACGACCAACTTATTATCTCTTATTATGTTTTGGGTTCAGCCTATTAACCTTTGGGCAATTACAAGCAGCCGATGTGATTATTCGGACCGCTACCAATGCTGACCTCGTCAAAGTGGGGCAATCGGTAGAGCGCCTTTCTCCCATTGGGGGCGGCGGCAAATTCTTCCTCGATAAGACGGAAGGTTTTGTCATCGACCTTCCGCCTTCCATTATTCCAGCAGGTGCTGTGGCCATCGATATCAAGGCTAGTGGAGACTCGGTACGCCTCAATAATCTTGCCTCTTATTATGTAGGCAACCTTCCCTTGGGCGAACCGGCTATAAAAATGCAATTAGTCGATGCACAAGGCAATGCCCTTGATTTTTTGTCCGGTGCTAGTAAGACGATTGGATTAAAAACAATAGGAAGAACCCCTTGGATCAAGAACGACGCCGTTGTCTTTGGCATTTTGATTATACTCTTGGCATTGGTGTTTTGGACGGAGCGACTTCCCAGTTTTAAGGGCTTTTATCGCTATGTACCTGGCTTGTTGCTGTGTTATTTTTTGCCTTCTATTTTCAATTCCTTAGGCATTATATCAGGCGCTTATTCTAGTCTTTACTTTGTTTCTTCCCGCTATTTATTACCTGCTAGTTTGATTCTCCTATGTATCAGTATCGACTTTAAAGGCATCATAAATCTCGGACCTAAATCCGTGATCATGTTTTTGGCCGCTACTTTGGGGATTGTATTAGGAGGGCCTGTGGCGCTTTTAGTCACTTCTTATATTGCGCCGGGGATTGTCTCTGCTAGCCCCGACGAATTATGGCGCGGACTGTCCACGATTGCGGGTAGCTGGATCGGTGGCGGGGCCAATCAGACGGCCATGAAAGAGATTTTTGAAGTGGATGATAATTTGTTTGCCTCCATGATCGTCGTCGATGTGGTAGTAGCCAATATATGGATGGGGTTCTTACTCTATGGAGCTAGTATTTCTAAGCGAGTAGACAAATGGTTGAAAGCCGATAGCTCAATGATCGACGATTTGCAGAAGCGGGTAGAAGACTACCAAGCAAGTGTTGCTAAGATTCCCACAACAACAGATTTATTTATGATGCTAGGCGTCGCCTTTGGTGGTGTTGCCTTGGCACATTGGGGAGCAGATGTAATCGGTCCTTGGATGCGGAAGCACTATGAGACCCTGCAAGCTTATGGTTTAGATTCTTTGGCCTCTGGCTTCTTTTGGCTGATCGTGATTGCGACCACCATAGGTTTGCTCATGTCTTTCACTAAAGCCAGGAAACTGGAAGGGATAGGCGCATCGAAGTGGGGGAGTGTTTTTATCTATGTTTTGGTCGCTACCATTGGAATGAAGATGGACTTGGGAGAGGTTTACAAGAATTTGGGACTTTTCGCCATTGGTATTATCTGGATGATGATCCATGTTGGCGTACTTCTCCTTACGGCGAAGATCATTCGTGCGCCCTTCTTCTTTGTGGCAGTGGGCAGTCAGGCAAATGTAGGCGGAGCGGCTTCGGCTCCCGTAGTCGCCGCGGCGTTTAGTCC
>CAJXUM010000064.1 GCA_913060855.1 uncultured Lewinella sp.
CACTATCCTCTTCGTCGGCAGCGTCAGATGTGTATAAGAGACAGAAACTAACCTATGTGTATGATTTCGGATCGACTACGGAATTAACCATTAAGGCTTTTCAGGATTACCCTATCGCTGTTAAAGAAGGTATTTTATTGCTTTCTCGAAATGAACCACTTAATATTAAGTGTGACACTTGTCAAAAGGAGGAAGCCGAGTTTATATGTACAGTACACTGGGATGGGGGAGATTGCTTTTTCTGCAAAGCTTGCGCGGAGCTTCATGAACAAGAATGTGATGAGGCCGAATATGCAATGTGCCCAGTGGTGAATTCTCCCCGAATGGGTGTTTGTGCTTATGAGGGCGGACAAATCGATGTAGCAAGAGATTGAGCTAGATTTACAACTTGCCACCTGTTAGTTGTCAATTAGAGTTTGAAAATATTTTGCATTTTTACCTTTGAAAAAATAGCCAGGGTTTAGACTTCAGAAGTTTTCTATGTCTTGACTGAGGAAACTTCTGAAGTCTTTTACCGCCGGTTTTAACTTCAAAATCCAATACCAATGAAAATATCAATGTCTATTTTTTGCGCATTCCTATGCGTCTCCCTTTTATCTGCTCAGGATGCACCAGTAGTAGAGCGACAAGTTTTTACGCTTCAAGCAGAACAGAACAAAACCTTACAGTTTGAAGGAAAGCTAGAAGATGGGATGACCATGCCGCTACGCTGGGCCGAAAACAGTTCTATGGCTTGCTTCCCCGGAACTCGCTTTGTGGAATATCAGGGTAATCATGTGCTCTATCGAATGGTCATGCCTGCTTACTCGGATTTGAAAATTACGGTTAAACCCAAAGATCCGAAGCATAGAATCAACATATATGCCTTGCGTTTAGGAGCCAATAATATGGGTTTTCCTCCCAATCTTAGTTCTGCCATTTCTTGCGAGGCTGGCTATCCTATTTATGCGGGCACACCCAATTTTGATGCGCCTGCTGAAGAGCGATCGGTTTCGTACATTTCTGTTAATAGACCTTATAATATCCTAATCGGCGTGGCTGGAGCGAAAGGCTTTACCAGCGGTGATTACATTTTAGAAGTGGCGCTTAAAGAGCGGTAAGATAATTGCTGATATAAGAAAACGCCCGCTTCTTTCGAAACGAGCGTCACATCAATTGTCAGCAATTACTAAGCCTTTTTATTGTTTGATAAATCGAACAATTTCTCTTTGATTACCATTTTTCACTCTTACAAAGTAAACGCCGGATTCAAGGTTAGCAACTTCTACATTGACGGTGTTGTCACCATCATAAGTGGCTACTGTCCTGCGGTAAACTCTGCGACCGAGGGCGGTCATTAATTCAATCGTACTGGTACGGAAGTTGGCGCCTTCACCAATCGTAATGTCTAAGCGAATCTGACTACTAGCTGGATTAGGAGATACCGCTACCGTTATACGATGGCTATTGTTATTGTAGTTGCCACAGGCATAACCGGAGGTACGGCGGGTCACTTTGATTGGATTGGATAACTCATAGCAGCCTTCCAAATCGTCGGTATTCATACCCATTTCCACACCGCTAATCTCTCCATCAAAACTCAGGTGCCAGATCAAGCAAACACCCGCTCCTGCACCTTCAAAGTTGAACGGTGGGGCGGCCGGTAAGCCGAGAATTTTACCATTGGTATCGGTAATCACCCAAGCTGAATTTTCACCTTCTGCATCGTTTAGCGCAACATCGATGAAATCATCCTCACCATCACCTGCACAGATCGTAGTGGCGTCATTGGTGTAGATACGTCCGCCGTCTACCTCACAAGTAGCTTCACAATCTTCGCCAGTAAATCGATAAACGGTGATGGGATTAGAAAGCGCATAGCAGCCTTCCAAATTAGCGGTGTTATTACCCACAGCTACACCAGTTAGTCCATTTTCATAACTAATATGCCACACCAGGCAAGTACCTGCGCCTGCTCCTTCAAGATCAAAGGTAGGTCCGGGAGGAACACCTAAGATATTGCCATTCGGATCAGTAATGATCCAACCAGAATTGCTGCCACGCTGCCCGCTTAGGTTTACGCTAAAGGCATCAGAAACCCCATCCCCTGCACAAATCGTCAATTCAGTGGTTGGCTCCGATTCGCCAGCAGCGAAAGTATAAGCAACCAGTCCAAAAGGATTATTGCCTACTGTTAATGACGTTATTAGGTTAGGCGTGGGACTAAGGTCATACACACTTACCGAATTATTGCTGGCTCCGCTATGCGTAAGGAATAGCGTTTGATTATCGCTACTTACTGCATAATTGTGTGGAGCAGCAAATGGCGCATCAACGGGATTACCGACTAAAGTATTGGTGGCTAGATCCAGTGTATAGGTAGCATTAGTACCTCCTTCGGAAATGTTGCCGATATAGAGGTAAGTACCTGCTGCATTCATCCCTAAGCCGTGAGCATTGGGTATCTGAATGGTGCTTACTTCGCTAAGGTCACTGCGTTTGAATACTTTCAATTCACTACTTCCTTGAGAAGCAACATATAACTTATCATTGGCAGCGGTAAGCGACACATGCGGATCTGGTCCCACTGCCACACGTCCTGTTTCCATGAAGGTCTCGGTATCGTACTTGATCACATAATCTTCGTTCCCTGGACCTAATAGTGTTACGAAGGCAGCCGAATTATTGGGCATCAAAATTACATCATGAGGTTTGTATCCTGCATCAAATAATTCCTGCGGTAAATAAACAGTGGCAATAGAGGTCAAATAGCTGGGATGGATCACAGAAATTGTTCGATCCAGTTCATTGTTCACCCAAAGTTGCTTGTTGTTAGGGCTCATCCACATATGGAATACCCCGTCACCCGCATTTGCTGTACCTGTGACATCAAAAGTAGCTGCGTCAAAGGCTACGACTTTTCCTGCATAATCTCCCACCAAAACGGTATTGTTATCACTGTTGTAAACCGCATACATGGGTTCGCCATCATTCGGCATATTGTAGGTGCCAATAATCTCATTATTATCGCTATTGATAGCTGTGATCGTTCCGGAAGCACGATTGGCAATCACTACTCGATTGTAGGTGTTACCGCTGGTAGTCGTTGTCAGGTAGCCGCCATCTACATCGCAGCTAAGTTCGCAATCCTCACCGGTAGAGCGGTATACTGTGATTGGATTAGATAGGTCATAGCAACCTCTAAAGTCATGGGCATTTTTACCCATCTGAAGTCCCATTAGAGGTCCTTCATAGCGCATGTACCAGATTAGGCAAACGCCTTCTCCCGCTCCTTCAAAGTTGAAAGGTGGAGCGGCGGGAAGTCCGAGGATATTTCCAGCTTGATCCGTGATCACCCAAGCGGCATTAGGCCCTTCGCTACCACTTACCGTGACATCGATATAATCATCTTGGCCATCGCCTGCACAAATTTGAGTAGGATCATTGGTAGAGATCATTCCACCATTGACGCCATTGCGATAGACTGTATAAGGATTGGAGAGGTCATAGCATCCTACCAAATCATTGGCATTTAGTCCTACTTCAACACCTGTTAAGCCATCTTCGAAGCTCAGGTGCCAAATCAAGCAGGTGCCTTGCCCTGCGCCTTCCAGGTCGAATGGTGGAGCAGCCGGGAGTCCAAGTATTTTACCATAAGGATCGGTAATTACCCAAGCCGAATTACTACCACTTTCACCAGCAAGTAAGACATCAAAAGCATCAGAATTGCCGTCACCAGCACAGATCACTCTTTGGGTACGTCCCCAAGCATCACTCAAATAACCGCCTTCTGCATTGCAGTCGATATTACAGTCATTTCCGGTTTTTCTAGTTACGGTAATTGGATTAGAAAGGTCATAGCAACCCTCCAAGTCATTGGCATTCATACCTACCTCAACACCGCTGATGTCACCATCAAAGCTCAAGTGCCAAATCAAGCAAACGCCGGCACCTGCACCTTCCAAGTCAAAAGGAGCCGCCGCCGGAAGACCGAGTATATTACCCATTGCATCAGTGATCACCCAGGCTGAGTTTTCACCACTCTGACCCGAAAGATTGACACCAAAAGCATCAGAAACCCCATCGCCAGCGCAAATTGTTTTCTCTGTCATACCACCAGCAGTGGTCAAGTAACCACCTTCTACCTCGCAAGTAGCTTCGCAATCATCGCCCGTGGAACGATATACTGTAATTGGATTGGAAAGGTCGTAGCAACCTTCGAGGTCGCCCGCATTTTGACCCACTTGAACGCCCATCAGGCCATCTTCAAAACTCAAGTGCCAAATCAAGCAAACGCCTTCACCCGCGCCTTCCAAGTTAAAAGGCGGAGCGGCGGGAAGTCCGAGGATATTTCCAGCTTGGTCCGTGATCACCCAAGCGGCATTAGGCCCTTCGCTACCACTTACGGATACATCAATGAAGTCATCTTGGCCATCGCCTGCACAAATTTGAGTGGGATCATTGGTAGAGATCGTTCCACCATTGACGCCATTGCGATAGACCGTATAAGGATTGGAGAGGTCATAGCATCCTACCAAATCATTGGCATTTAGTCCTACTTCAACACCTGTTAAGCCATCTTCGAAGCTGAGGTGCCAAATTAAGCAAGTGCCTTGTCCCGCGCCTTCCAAGTCGAAAGGTGGAGCAGCCGGGAGTCCAAGTATTTTACCATAAGGATCGGTAATCACCCAGGCAGAATTACTCCCACTTTCGCCAGAGAGTAGGACATCAAACGCATCAGAATTGCCATCGCCTGCGCAGATGACTTTGTGGGTACGTGCCCATTGGTCGCTTAGATAACCGCCTTCAACATCACAGGAAATGGTTTCTTTAAAGTCAGTATTAGGGATATCAGGTGTTGCAAGTAAGTTCAAGTTTACGCTTAGGGTCAGGAAAAAGCAGGCTATACCTACCCTTTTCCAAAAGGATAAAGTTTCTGTCATGATGATACTTTTAACGGATTTGTTTAGAAGTTGAAATATGAATAGAATAGGAGAAGATTTACTTCATCCTATATTTGGATTTGTTTAGGTTTTTAAGGTCTGGAAATGTGGCGCTCTATTCCCTGTTTCTTACGATTACAAAATTAGGTACCAGCCTCCGGCCATTTATCACAAAATTATAACGATTGTATCACAAGGACTTAAGTGTCGCCCAAGTGCCATACTGGCTGAGCTGGGGCTTCTATGCTGTATCTAGCCGATCTCTCAGCTGGCCTCTCCCTTGGTCCAGTAGTAGGAAAAAAGACCAACTCAAATTGATTCGCTAACAATTTCTGTGTTTTGAGTCAGCGATTTAAATAAAAGTTGGGCGCTCCTTTGGGTACGATCCTTCCACCTGAAACGCTGGCTACAAAAAATATCAGAGCAAGATCAAATTTTAGTGTAATTGCGATATAAGCAGTGTAGAATTCCTTTACCTTTGTGCGCCTAGTGCCCAACCAAATACTAACATTTTTTTGCCATTGATCTCATCTCCGGAAAGATCAGTGTCAAGAGCCACAAAAGATAAATTATGGCAACCGATACCAAAAGCTCGATGATTTTCGACCGAAAAACCACCACGGATGAGGAATTGCGACAACTGTACTTCAAGCTCCTGAAGCCTAGAATGATTGAAGAGAAGATGCTTAAGTTATTGCGACAGGGTAAGGTGAGCAAGTGGTTTTCAGGAATTGGACAGGAAGCTATCTCTGTGGGAGCTACCATGGCACTGGACGCAGACGAACTCCTTTTCACCTTACACCGAAATCTAGGCGTTTTTACGAGCCGGGAAGTGCCTTTGGAGCGTTTGTTTGGCCAATGGCAAGGCAAAGCGAATGGGTTTACTAAAGGCCGAGATCGATCCTTTCATTTTGGTGCGATGGACTACGGAATAGTAGGAATGATTTCTCACCTGGGGCCACAGCTTTCATTGGCAGGCGGGGTGGCATTGGCCCATAAGCTGGAAAAGGAGCCTAAGGTTTCTTTGGCGTTTACCGGAGATGGAGGAACGAGTGAAGGAGAATTTCACGAAGCCCTGAATGTAGCTGCGGTTTGGCAATTACCAGTGATCTTTGTGATTGAGAATAACGGTTATGGCTTATCCACGCCCGTGCAGGAGCAGTACCGTTGTGAAAATCTGGCCGACCGAGGACTAGGATATGGGATGAGAGCTGAAATTATTGACGGAAACAATATTTTGGAGGTTTATCACCGAATCAGCGAATTAGCGCAAGAGATGCGGGAAAATCCAGCTCCTGTTTTGCTTGAATGCCGCACCTTCCGTATGCGGGGGCATGAAGAAGCCTCTGGTACGAAGTATGTGCCCAAAGAATTGATGGAAGAATGGGCCTTGAGAGATCCTATCCAAAATTACGAAGCTTACCTATTGGACTTAGGCATATTGGGAGAGAAAGAAGTGAGTGATGCCAAAAAGGAGTTTAAACAAGAAATAGAACGGGCTTTGAAAGCAGTAGATGCCGCACCTGGCATTACCGTAAATCGACAGACGGAATTGCAAGATATTTATGCGCCTTACACGCCTCAACTTCAGAAGCCTGAAGGTGAAAAACAGACCACTATGCGATTTGTGGATGCGATTTCAAATGGGCTATATCAGGCCATGGAAAAGCACGAACGACTGGTGTTGATGGGACAGGATATTGCGGACTACGGAGGTGTTTTTAAGATTACTGAAGGTTTTACTGCCGCTTTTGGCAATGAAAGAGTAAGGAATACGCCATTGTGCGAAAGTGCAATCATTGGCATCGGCCTGGGCTTGGCTTTGAAAGGTGCGAAGGCGATGGTGGAGATGCAATTTGCTGACTTTGTTAGCTGCGGTTTTAATCAAATCGTAAATAATCTGGCCAAACTTCATTACCGCTGGGGACAAGCAGCGGATGTGGTGGTCCGCATGCCCACAGGAGGAGGAATGGCTGCTGGCCCATTCCATAGCCAAAGTAACGAGGCTTGGTTTACTCATACGCCTGGTTTGAAAGTGGTTTATCCTTCTTCTCCCACAGATGCTAAAGGGCTGTTGTTGGCCGCTTTTGAAGATCCTAATCCCGTCTTGTTTTTTGAACATAAGGGCTTGTACCGAAGTATTAGCGAAGACGTGCCAGCGGATTATTATACTTTGCCAATTGGGAAAGCTAAATATGTACAAACGGGGACACAGCTATCGGTGATTACTTATGGAATGGGTGTACACTGGGCTACACGCATCATTGATGAAATGGGGATTTCTGCAGATATCATAGACTTGAGAACCTTGTTGCCCATCGATTATGCTACCATCGAAGAGAGCGTTTCAAAAACGAACAAGGTAATTATTCTGCATGAGGATACGCTTTTTGGTGGAATTGGTGGAGAGTTGGCAGCCTACATCGGAGAGCACTTGTTTGATCGACTGGATGCGCCGGTACTAAGAGCTGCGAGTTTGGATACCCCCGTACCTTTTTCTGCCGCCTTGGAAGCTGACTTTTTACCCTTGGATCGTTTTAAAGCACAATTACAGTATTTGCTGGAATATTGAGCGTCATACTGCTGGACATTTTACTCCAACAGGGTTTAAAAGTTTAGGGTTGAAGGTTTATACTGCGGAATTAAACCTTCAACTTTCAACTGATAAACCGTAAGGTCCAGTAGTATGATTGAGCGTAGTACTTTGCAAGCAAGTTGCTGGTTACAAAAGACCAGGCTTAGGCTAGACTTCAGAAGTTTTCCAAGGTATGACGGAGGAAACTTCTGAAGCCTAGCTCAACTTGCTCAAAATCTACATTTCCAAGTCGATAAAGATCACATCAGGATAAACTCTAATTAATATCACATTTTTTTTTGACCTATAGGTTTTTTTCGTTAGTTTTACGAATAATACGACACATCTCCCCAATAGACGAACACTAAGCCCTTCCCTAATAATGTTATTCTAGTGCAACGTCTTACCCCAATACCCAATTAAGTTTAGCGGATTTTTGCAAAATCCACATTTTCAATCACGAAGACTCAATCCATCCAACCTTAAATTGCTCTTTTGTTTGTACATTTGTGCTCAAACAAATTGAGTTTTAATTACTATGAATTTAGATAATTTTATTGCTGTCAGCGGATTACCGGGGCTATTCAAAATGGCTGCTAATCGCGGTAACGGATTAATTATTGAAGATTTGAGTACAGGTAAGAAACGTTTTGCCTCTGCTCGAAAACATCAATTTACGCCCTTGGAGTCTATTGGCATATATACGGATGATGGAGATACGACTGAACTGAAGATTGTATTTCGCAATATGTTGGACCAATTGGAGGATCATCCACCGGTCAAGGCCAGTGCCTCTCCAGCAGAATTAAATAATTATTTTTCAGAAATTTTGCCGAATTATGATCGTGATCGCGTTTTGATCGGCGATATAAAAAAAGTAATCAAATGGTTTAATTATCTAAACAACAAAGGATTACTTATTACAAATGAAACTACTACTGACGAAGAAGAATAAAACGATACTGTGACTGAGAAAACGACACCCCTTACTACTTGTAACTTTGGAGAACTTTACTCGTAAACAACAATTATAATCTCATTTTAAGAGGATTAACCCAGACAGATACGGCACCCAAAAGCATACGTATATGAGAGCTACTGCGCTTACGGTACCTGAACCTAGAAGGCAAAAATTTCTACCCCGTAATTTTGATCTTACGGTTTGGGGCGAATTAAAACCATACTACGACAACCTATTAGGACGGCCTATTCAGAGTGTACAAGATTTAGAAGATTGGATTAAAGACAGATCTGAACTTGATGCGGTAATTAGTGAGTCGTTTGCATGGCGGTATATTAAAATAACAGTTAATAGCGGGGACAAGGAGGCTGCTGATCTGTACCAAAACGCGGTACAAGAGCTGGCTCCTAGGATCACGTCTTTTGAAAACCAGCTGAATAAAATTCTTGTAGACTCCCCGTACAAAGATGAGCTCAAGCAGGAAGAATACTTTATCTACCTGCGAGGCATCTTGAATTCAGTAGATTTATTTCGAGAAGACAATATTCCTTTAGCCACTGATGTGCAACTAAAGTCGAAAGAGTATGGCCGCATTTTTTCCGAAATGACCATTGGCGTCAATGGTCGTCAAATGACTTTGCAAAAGGCAGGGACTTTGTTGGAAGAGCCAGATCGAAACTATCGAAAAGGCATCTATCACAAAATCAACCAGCGTATCCGAAAGGATGCCTTGCACCTGGAGCAGTTATTTGATGATTTACTGGAAAAACGCGATGGAATTGCAAGCAATTCCGGCTTTGACAACTTTCGGGATTTTAAGTTTAAGGCCCTCGGCCGATTTGATTATTCGGTAGACGATTGTATTGATTTTCACGAATCGATTCAGTTTGAGATCTTACCGATAGTCGATGACCTGAATTCCTTTCGCAAGAAGTCCTTGGATTTGACCTCTTTGCGTCCTTGGGACTTGCATGTGGATACGAGTGGTAAAGCACCGCTTCGGCCCTTTGAACAAACAGATGATCTGGTAGAAAAAGCAATTACTTGCTTGAGCCGGCTCAATCCGTTTTTCGGAGAGGCAATCACGATCATGCGAGATAAAGGACATCTTGACTTGGAGTCTCGCAAGGGGAAACGGCCTGGTGGATATAATATGCCACTTCACTTATCGGGCATTCCTTTCATTTTCATGAATGCGACCAATTCACTCAATGATATGCGTACGCTCATGCACGAAAGTGGGCATGCTATTCATTCTTTGCTCACACATGATTATGAGTTGAGTTCGGCCAAAAGAGTTCCGTCTGAAGTAGCTGAGTTAGCAGCGATGACGATGGAGTTATTGAGCATGGACCATTGGGATATTTTCTTTCAAAACGAGGATGACCTGAAGAGGGCCAAAATCGGACAGTTGGAAAATGTGTTGAAGGTATTACCGTGGATTGCCACGATCGATAAATTCCAACACTGGATTTATACTAATCCTGATCACAGCCGCGCCCAAAGACGGGAAACCTGGCTTAGCATATTGAACGACTTTACTTCTTCTGAAGTAGATCGGACTGGCTTAGAACAATATTCAGAATATTTATGGCATAAACAGTTACATCTTTTTGAAGTTCCTTTTTATTACATAGAATATGGAATGGCACAATTAGGCGCCATTGCTATTTGGAAACAATACCGAGAACAACCAGAAATAGCCATTGAAAATTACCTTAGTGCCTTGAAATTGGGATATACACGTCCGATCAAGGAGATTTATGCAGCGGCTGGGATTAATTTTGACTTTTCTCGAGAGTATGTTTCTGATTTAGGAAAGTTCGTTAAAGAAGAACTGGTCATATTAATGAAAGATCAATAGATTTTCCAGTATCGTACTGAGGAAATAACTATTATACACTTATTTGAAACACGTCTCCAAATATTGTTGGTGGGTCCATTCGAAAGAACACCCACCAACAGTATTTTTGGTCCAATCGGACCGCTTCCTCTATCTTTTCTTCCCTTTTTTCCGTACCGGAAAGCATCCAATTAAAGATTATATTCAGGCCCTTATTAGCAATAGGCAATAATCGGTGGTTAAATTATTAGCTGGAAACCCGGAATAATTTCTACAGCAGTATATCTTTGCGCGACAATCCACATCGAGATGTATAAGAATAAGAAAGTTATTGTTGTGCTTCCGGCCTATAACGCGGCACAGACACTCGAAAAAACCTACCGCGAAATACCATTTGACTTGGTTGATGAAGTCATCCTATGTGATGATGCAAGTAGGGATAACACAGCGGCCTTGGCCAAGAAAATTGGTATCAATCATGTTATTGTACATGAGCAGAATAAGGGCTATGGGGGGAATCAAAAGTCACTGTATAACAAGGCCTTAGAGTTGGGCGGTGATATCGTGATTATGTTGCACCCCGACTACCAATATACCCCGAAATTGATACCAGCGATGGTTAATATTATCGGAGATGAACTCTATCCTGTTGTGCTTGGATCGCGAATATTAGGAAAAGGTGCGCTGGAAGGAGGAATGCCTTTGTACAAGTTTATTGCCAATCGTTTCCTTACCTTGGTTCAAAACCTGCTGGTTAACTACAAACTGTCAGAATACCATACAGGCTATCGCGCTTTTGGGAAAGAAGTGCTGGATACCATCAATTTCAATAGCAATTCAGATGATTTTGTGTTTGATAACGAAATGTTATCACAGATTATCTATGCTGGATTTCCTATTGCCGAAGTTACCTGTCCTACCAAATATTTTGAAGAGGCCTCCTCGATCAACTTATCACGTAGTATAAAATATGGATTGGGAGTATTGCGGGTTTCTTTGAATCATCGATTAGCGAAGATGGGCTTGGCGAGGTTTGAGCTATACGAAAAACCGCAAAAGGAAGGTTGATTATCCTGTTGTTCATTTAGCTTTAGGGATGGGGAAGAATGCTTTGAAAATGTTAGTGTAATTCTTTTCCTATTTGTCTTCCACTAACACTTATTTTTTGGCTGTTGTAAGCGCAATTATTTTACAGCTAAAGCTTTCCTTCCCAAATAAATGGCCGCTAATAATAGGGTATATGTGGTTAATGCAGTCATAATATAGTAAGTGCTACCTATGTAACTGCTTTTTGTTTAGATTATTTCATCTATAGCTGATTTTCACATAGCTGTGATAAAAAATATCTTTTCCAGTACTGTTTTAGGAGAAAGTACTGTACCTACGACCTAGTTAGTTATACCAAGAAATCATTCCTTAACTACAAGCGATGGACCCCATTCGATTAAAGAAGTTATTAAACGAGGCTGCCGACCAATTCAACCAAAAAGATTTTATTGTTGATGATCCTATCGGTATTCCTCACCAGTTTACTAAGCAACAGGATATCGAAATCATGGGGTTTTGGGTGGCTATGCTAGCCTGGGGACAACGTAAAACGATTATCAATAAGTCACTGGAACTGATTGAGTTGATGGACGGAAGCCCGTATGAATTTATCCTTAATCACCAAGAGAAGGACCGTCAGCGATTCGAATCCTTTAAGCATCGTACTTTTCAATATACAGATACCCTTTATTTCCTCCACTTTTTGCAAAATTACTACCAAAAGCATGATTCCTTGGAGTGGGCTTTTAGTTGGCACTTATCTGATAAAGACGAACATGTAGGAGCCGCCTTAATCGGGTTTCATGAACATTTCTTCTCCCTCCCAGATGCCCCGCAACGCACGCGAAAGCCTGTCTCTTATACACATCTCCGAG
>CAJXUM010000065.1 GCA_913060855.1 uncultured Lewinella sp.
GAGATCAGCCTCGGTCTCGTGGGCTCGGAGATGTGTATAAGAGACAGGTTCCAAGGAATGTGCCGTATTGGATCGAGTGCGTTTCAATAAGCTGAAAGCCAGGATGCTGATGATGACCAGTTGGGAAGTGATAATCCCCCAGATCCAAAACGGGATATAAGGAATAAGCGGTGAATCGAAATAATAGAGTCTCCGCAAATAATTTTTGGTATAAACATCATCGGGCATACTAGTCTCTAATCGTTGACCAAAAGCCTTGAAGAAGGCGGAGTCTAACTCATAGGTGGCTTCCATGTCTATATTGGCCATGGCTGCGAGGGCCGCCATATCATTCCCACAAGTGTCGGCAAATAATTTTAAGTCATTGAAGAGTTTTTCTTCAGATAATTTTAACTCCGTCGGAAACCGAATTTGGTAAAAGTAGAAGCTGGGATAAACCATGCGGGCGAGTTGCCGCATCAATACATTTCCTTTATCTCCACGTACCTGATAGTTTCCAAAAGGAGAATAATAAGTACTATCCGCTATAATCTCTACTTCACTATGGTTATTGAGGATAAGATGAACGAAATTATGATCATCGCCTCCTACATAAAGACAAGCATCATAGTCCGTGTTTTGTTCTTTCATCAGGTAAAGCCGGTAAAAGCGATTTTCTTCCGGCAATTGTTTCCCTTCCAAGACAAAAGAACCGTCTTTTTGTACAATTGCTATGTCCACAATTAAGTCGGGGCTCGCGCGGTAATAATCTGACAATTTCTCCATCATTGCCATAAAGACCTTGGGTTGCCATTCTTCTCCCAAATTGACCTTACCGCTGACCTTATAGGTACACCAACCAGTTGTCCCGCAAGACAAGCAAAGTGAGAATAATAACAGTGGTTTGAGCAGCTGCTTCATCGCGTTCACAAGATAATAAAAAGGGATCAACAACTTAATCATGACTTTATATATGTAATTTTCGTCATTTGTATTGCATCTGATGTTATGATTTTATATATTGCAAGTGCAAGTAAATCTCGTCTTCTCACTTCTCATCAGTACAAGTTTCCTCCCAATAAGGATTTTATCTTTTTAATAATCTAAATATAACTTTCGTATGTCTAACACAAAAGGAAACCAATATCCGCTGTGGGGAATCAACAACAATTTCCAAGTTTTTGCTATAGATACTACTGGAAAAACCCACACTATGTCAAATGAAAATTTTGCCATGAAAATTTCTGTTTCAGAGGACGGAACGGTATGGGTATCGTCTACTACTCCAGACCCTGATGGCGGAGGATCAAAATTGTATTGGAGTAATGGTGATAGCAATTGGACTGAAATCAATACGCCTGACCCTGGAGGGATAAGCGTAGCAGGGGGACAAGCCGACAATTGTTTCTACTTGACTTTTGATGGAGAGATAAGAATTGTCGACACTAATTCCAACAACAAGTTGTATTACTCTAGTAACATTATTGAAGAATTTGATTATGGTGGAGGTATGGTTTGGGCTATTATGCCAATGAAAAAAGGAGGCACTCCATGTCTTCAATATTCCGATGTAAATAAGTTGGAATGGAAGCCATTTGTAGGAAATCCTCAGCCATTTAGTATATCTGTAGACTCTCAAGGTAACTGTAAAGCAGTGGCGGATCTAAGTCCTGTCTATTACTCCAATGATGGTACATCCACAGGCAGTGCAGGAAGCGGATTGAACGGTAAGGCCATCTTTATTTCAGCCAAAAGCTGGACATTTGCTTTATCTATTGATGCCAATGAAAATGGAAACCTGATTTATGAGTGGCAAGATGAAGAAGGAGGAACATTCATGACTATGACCGGCAGTAGAGGCATCAGTATTGCAGCGAGTTATTATCGAGGGACTCATTAGGAATGAATACTTGATGTATAGGTTTTCTTTAGCCTAGCAAAGTATTAGGGGGGAGAATTTCCTTGTCGATATGTCAAACATGAGTTCATCCTGAATTTTGACAATGTTATTATTCAGGATGACCTTTCACAACTTCCAATAGCTCTCCCAACATCATGGCCGTAGCGCCCCACACCACTTTACCAAATATTTTAAAATGAGGAACATTGGGAAGAATAATTCCATCGTAGATAGGCATATCCATACGTTGAAGGGCATCGGGCATTTGAAATAAATCGAAAGGAACTTCTAGAATGCTTTTCACCTCTGTGGGTTGGGGAACAAATGTCGGCGCTTCAGTGGTGAAACCTACCTGCGGGAATACATGGAAATTACTTACCGGAATATATAAGTCACTCAATGGACCTAGGATCTCTACTTGACTTGGATTGACTCCTACTTCTTCTTCTGCTTCTCGCAAGGCTGTATCGATCATAGATGTGTCACTTTCTTCGTGTCGTCCACCCGGAAAGCTAATTTGCCCTTTATGTCGGTCCTGGGCATATTTAGAAGTCCGTTCTATCAGTACGAGGTGCCAACCCTTATCCTTCGGGTAAAACAACACTAAAACACCTGCTAGCTTAGGATTGTCGGGTATAACAGAGCGATCCTGACGATCTGCATGTGCGAGGCTGTATTGAGCAGGCCTCCCTGGTAGAGGGTGTGCTAAGCGTTCTTGAAGATGATCGATGAAATCTAGCATATATAGCTGATATACAAAGGCCCTGACAAGTGAATTATCAGGGCCTACGTTTAGAAAATTCTTTAAATCTTCTAGTGTTTAGTTTTAGCAGGAAGTTTACTTATGCGATGCTATTAGTCTTCCTTATTTGAGCGAGATAAGTACATCTCCAAGGCCATTGTCATAGAAGGGGCTTCTGGCGCTGGCGCTTTGATATTAATTCTCAACCCATGATCCTCGACGGCACGACTAGTGCTATTTCCAAAAATAGCCAAGCGTGTTTCATTTTGTTCGAAAGTCGGGAAGTTCTCATACAATGATGTGATACCCAAAGGACTAAAAAATACTAATATATCGTAAGTAACATCACTTAAGTCAGACAGATCACTGCTGACTGTACGGTACATCATGGCGTCTTTCCAGTCGAAGCTATTCTCAGTAAGGAAAGCAGAGACCTGTCGGGCGCCAAGGTTGCTACAAGGCAGAAGGAACTTTTCGTTCGCCTTGTGTTTTTTGAGTGCTGGAGCTAAATCTAAAATGGTTCTTTTACCGGAAAAGACCTTTCTTTTCCGATACACGATGAATTTTTGTAGATAATGCGCAATAGCTTGTGTCAAGCAGAAATACTTTGTTTCCTGCGACATCTTGACGCGCATATCTTCGCAAACGCGAAAGAAATGATCTACAGCATTCTTACTGGTGAAAATAATAGCCGTGAACTCGTCAGGACGTACCCTTTGTTTTCGCACTTCCTTCGCTTCAACGCCTTCCACATGAATGAAGGGACGCCAGTCAATTTGAAGGTTATACTTTTTCTCTAATTCATAATAAGGGGATCGTTCAGGCTTGGGTTGCGAGACCAGAATCGTCTTTACCTTTTTAAATGTCTCCACGTACGCTTTACCATTTGCTGTCATTCAAACAAGGATTTTTTTAGCCTATCTATAGCCCTATAACACATAAAATCAAAATCAATCTAAATGTTCATTGAACTAGATCAATTATCGTTGTTCATTATTTATGAGTTTATGCTAATTGGTTCGTTATCATCTTGTATAACACTAAGACAGGCACTATTTCGACAGTGCAAATATACAACAAAAAGTGGAATATATGAAAACGGAGATAATTGTTCGCTAGTAATAATCCTCTAAAAGCTCGTACAGTATATAAAGAAACGATCATAATTAAACTGCCACCAATCAGAATATAAATCAACTGTGTGGGAGCGTAGGCGATCATTAAATTAGCTGGCGCAAGCACCATCCCTAGCATAATACTATACACCATGATGGTAAAACTATAAATACTCATTTCCTTTTTTATAGGAAAAATAGCCCCTACTGCTGCCAATAAGACATGTTTTAAAAAAAACAATAAAGCGATAAATAGAATACAGCCAATTACTAGTAGCAGGGGAGATAGTGCAAAAGATATTTCCGCAAACTTTAGAAGCAAGAATAAAAAAGTGCCAGCATGCAGAAAAAATAAAATATATAATAGAAAATAAGGCAAGAATAAACCCGTTTCCCGTTCACGATAAATTTGATTGAGCATATTCTCATTGAGCACTGCTCGGTAACATTTGACTAGAAAAGGCCGTAGGCTAGTAACGAGTACTGCCATTGCCAAAAGGCCAAATAGAATGACCCCCAGCAAAAAACTATTATTACCAAAAGCTTCTTCCGTAGGACTTACTCTTTCCGGAAGTACAGGTGCTTTTATGATGGGCTTTCCCTTTTCAGGGGTGATCAATTCAAATGGATTAGTCTTTTCTTTAGTTTCCGGTGTCGTTTTAGCTACCGGCTTTTCCTTCAAACGGGGTGTCAACTCAAATGGATTGTCGCCCGTTGAGTTTTGTGCCTGCAAATTGCCGATGGCAAAGAGGCTACAAATGATCCAAAAAAGATAAAATCGTGCTCTCATGTGTTTGCAAAAATAAGAATCTCCTTTGTTAATACGATGTTAATAGCTTTTTAGCTAAATAAAATGGGAATAAATTGCACTCTATGCAGAATAGTTCGATCAATCGTGTGATTGTTTTAGGTGTTATCGCACTTATGGGAGCCGTAAGTATGCAGGCTTACTATGTGATCAGCACTTGGGATATTAATGAGGATGAGTTTCGAAAAAAGGTAAACTTAGCCCTCTATAATGTGGCCAAGGAGCTCGCCGAACTGAATGATGCAGAGTTGCCTACTCGAGAAGTCATCAATCAACGGACCAATAACTATTACATTGTAAATGTCGAATATGAAATAGATAAGGCCAACTTGGAGTATTTTTTGCAAAAACACCTAGAGGCCTTGGCCGTCAATATAGATTTTGAGTACGCGGTGTTCAATTGCAACACTAATAATATGGAATACGGGGGCTACTGCAGCTACGAACCTGGCCGGGAAATCAAGAATGTTGAAACAGATTTACCGAAGGATAATAAGTTTGTCTATTACTTTGGTGTGAAATTTCCCACCCGTTCTGGCTATTTGTTGGGTAAAATGCAACTCAATATCTTTTTAGCAGGGGTGCTACTCTTGGTCATTTTATTTTTTGGGTATTCCATGTCCGTCATTCTGAGGCAACGTCGGCTTTCGAACATGCAGAAAGATTTTATCAATAATATGACGCATGAGTTTAAGACGCCGATCTCTACCATCAAGATCTCCACTGATGTTTTTCTTAATAATACGATGGTAAGAGAAAATGATCGACTTTTTCAATACGCTAATATTATTCAACAACAAAATCAGCGCTTGAATCACCAAGTCGAAAAGGTATTGCAACTCGCTAAAATTGAGGGTAACAATTTTGACCTCAAGCGGGAATCATTAGTGTTGAATGATTTATTGGCGGATATTATCGAAGGCACTCGATTGCGCGTACAGGAAATGAATGGCCAGTTTGAAGTAAACTTGCCTGAGGATTTGATCCATATCTTTGCCGACCCACTGCACCTTACCAATATTCTACATAACTTGATTGATAATGCTATAAAGTACTGCAAAGAGCAGCCAAATATAAAGATTGACTTACAAGTTGTCAATAAACGAAAATTGATTTTCGTTATCAAAGACCGTGGAATAGGAATTAAAAAAGAGTTTCAAGCGAAAATATTTGATAAATTTTACCGCGTACCTACTGGCGATGTCCACGATGTGAAGGGCTTTGGACTAGGCTTATTCTATGTGAAAAGTGTATGCGATTCGCATGGATGGAAGCTGCGTTTGAAAAGTGCAGAGGAGGAAGGAACGACGGTTTATATTCATATCCCTATACAATCAATTAATCCCAAGAAATGAAAGCACACTTACTCTATGTAGAAGATGATGCTACACTTAGTTTTGTTACAAGAGACAATCTAAGCCTTCAAGGCTATGAGATTACTCATTGTGAAGATGGCCTACAGGCCTTAGACGTGATCAAGCATGATACTTTTGACCTCTGTATATTGGATGTCATGCTGCCCAAAATAGACGGCTACACCATCGCTCGTGAGATCCGAAAGATTAATCAAGACGTTCCCATTATATTTTTGACGGCCAAATCTTTAAAAGAAGATAAAATTCATGGCTTGAAATTGGGGGCTGATGATTACATCACAAAGCCTTTTAGTATAGAGGAACTCATCTTAAAGATTGAGATATTCCTACGGAGAAGCAAAATAACGCAGCCTAAAGTGACCCATCTGCTGCAATTGGGGGCCTACCAATTCAACTACCCGAACCTCAGCCTGACAATAGAAGCTGAATCTCGGCAATTGACTCAAAAGGAAGCCGACCTACTGCAATTGTTTGCCGTCTCGCCCAATGTCGTGCTCAAACGAGCGACTATTCTCGAACGCCTATGGGGAGAAAATGATTATTTCATGGGGAGAAGCCTGGATGTCTTTATTTCGCGCCTTCGTAAATACTTGCAAAAAGACCAAGAACTCAAGATTGAGAACATCCATGGGGTGGGCTTTAAATTCGTCTGTCCAAGCAAGTACTGATTTAAAGACCGAATTATGGGCTACAAATGCCTTATGTCAGTGCATATATAGGGCTAAAAGGCTGAAAATTTTGATTTTACACATCAAAGCCTTTATTTTGCATGGATTTTTTCAGCAGGGATTATATCTTTGCAGTCCTTTAGAAAAGAACAAGTATCGAAACGGACGATTTTATCTCCCTTGAGAAGCTTTACTGAAAGGATGAGTATTAAATTTAGTTACTGTAGTGGAAAGGGGTAAATCTACCCCGCAGGTTGAACAATAAAATCTTGTAGAAGGATGGCATTAATAGGAAAAATTAGAAAAAATTCGTGGATACTGATAATAATGGTTGGTATCGGTTTGGGGGGATTCATTCTCATGGATATGACTTCCAGTTCCAACTTAGGCGGAGGTATTGCTGGCCAAACCACATTGGGTGAGGTAGATGGTATCAAATTGGATCGCCAACGCTTCGAAAGAGCTTATAACTTGGTTTATGCCAACTCAGGTGGCAATATCTATAACCAGCGTGCACAATTGTGGAATTATTTCCTAGAAGAAGCTTTAGTGAAAGACGAAGCAGATAATTTAGGACTTTCTGTAAGCAACACAGAATTAGCTTCTTTAGAATTTGGTCCCAATTACAGCCCTGTTATTATGGCTCGTTTCCAAAATCCACAGGCACCCGGTCAGATGGACGTCAATCAACTCAATCAAATCAAGCAATTGATTGATCAAGGAGATTTGACAAATGCAATCAACACTGGACAATTGAACCCAGAATTTCCTGCTTACTGGAAGTACCAAAGAGAGGAAATCGTAAAAAGTAGATTACAAACCAAACTCAACAATATGGTGAGTAAGGCAATGTATACACCTACTTGGATGGCAGAAATGGGTTTTGCGGAAGAAAATCACCCGGTAAACTTTGTTTACGTGAAGGTGCCTTTCGATGAAATTGATAATGCTTCTGTAGACTTAAGTGATGCAGATTATAGTGCCTTCTTGAAAGAAAATGAGGCACAATATAAAATTGATGAAGAGACGCGCATCGTCGACTATGTAGCTTTTGACGTATCACCTACTGCAGCCGATAGTGCAAAGCTTCGCAAGGAGATTGCTGATTTTATTCCCGACTTTGAAAAAAGTACGAATGACTCTTCTTTTGTACTTACAAAGCAAGGCTTGATTGATCCACGGTTTGTGGATGAGTCAGCATTAAGTGATCTAATCAAAACGGCGGTGTTTGAAAATATGGAAGTTGGCCAAGTGTATGGCCCTTACATGGATGCCGGTGCCTATCGCGCAGTGAAGTTGAGAGAGAAGGCAATCATGCCTGATTCTGCTGACTCCCGTCATATCTTGATCTCTGCTACCACGCCTGAGAGTTTCAATACGGCAGAAAGAACAATCGATAGTCTGAAGTTGCTATTAGAAACTAGAGCAGAATCTTTTGATTCATTGGCGCTTAAATTTAGCCAAGACCCAGGTAGTTCTAGTAACGGTGGTTTATATGAAAATACAACACCAAGCCAATTCGTACCTGAATATGATGCTGTGCTGTTCCGTACTGGACAATTGAACAGGTTGTATAAAGTGAAAACAAGTTATGGCTGGCACTTGATTGAGGTACTTAAGCGTAGTGCTTCTACTTCAACACGAGTGAAAGTCGCTTATATTCAAGCTCCCATCGAGCCTAGTAAGGATACACAGGATGATTTGTTCCAAAAAGCTTCCCAGTTCATTGGTAGCAATCAAAGCCTAGACGCGATGCGTGAGGCGGCCCAAGCTGAAGGTTTAACCTTGGAGTCTTCTGTTCCATTGAAAGCCAATGATTTTCTAGTAGGTAATCTGGGCGCAACTGAAGATGCTCGGCAAATCGTAAAATGGGCTTACACTGCTTCTGCAGGTAAAGTGTCTCCGGCGGTTTATTCATTCCAAGACCAAGTTGGCTACTATGACAATAAATATGTAGTAGTAGGATTGGCTAGCGTACAAAAGGCAGGCTTGCCTAGTGTAGCAAGTATGAAGTCTGAGATTGAGCAATTGGTAATGAATCAGAAGAAAGGCGAACAATTAGCTAGCAAAATGAGTGGTAAGGATTTGACAGCTTTGGCTAGCGAATTTGATACCAAGGTAGATAGCATTACTGGGGCTAAATTCTCACAAAGTTTCTTGACGGGCTTGGGTAACGAACCTAAGGTAATTGCTACGGCTTTCAATCTAGCGCAAGATGTAGTGTCCGAACCGATCATCGGTGAGACCGGTGTATATTTGGTGAAAACAACCTTGAAACCAGCCCTCTCGGCTCCTAATAACCTACCTCAGATTCGACAAACAATGTCTTCTAGAGCTAGGTCACAGGTAGCTAGCCGATTAGTACAAGGCATGGTAAAACAAGCTGAAATAGACGATTTCCGGGCTAAGTTCTACTAGAACCCACCTAGAAAAACAACAATATGCTAAGAGGTCGACTTTTCTCTAGAAAGTCGACCTCTTCTAGTTTTGCCATTATTGTTTTTTTATTCATCTTTGCAGCGAATTGTAAAATCTTATAAATACGGTATCATGTCTGAGATTGAAAATGCAGGAACTAAAGGATACTGCTTGATGTATTTCTTTATCGCCTTGTTATTATTTGTTGTTTTGGTTGTAAGTATATACAATGCCAACTACAACTTTTTGGGGTAATTTTTTGTAGCTGCTGTCTGAGCTTATCCTTCTTCCATTATTGATTCGTAACGAATAGCTATTGCTAAAGCTATTCACCTTCCTGCTCTTGTTTCCAAACAGTGTAAAACTGCTATTGATTTGATTACTTTGGTTTATGCCTGTGTAAGGCTTATACTTTCAAATCTATGTGGTTCCCTGACAATTTTTGTTTCGAACATCGAAAATGAGATATTTGCAATGGAAAACTTTCAGGATGATTGATCTGCTCACTCCTGAAGTCTAGCTTAAAAAGCATACCAGTATGAATACACCTCAACATCTCCCTCAAATCTGGATCTTAAGAGAAGTGAAACCTGCTAATATGATAGTATTGAGTAGGTTTAAAATTATGCACTTGAAAGACAATGGAGAATTGGTGGCCTTCCGTGTGGCCAATGAGGAAAAATATCGATACCGTATTGATAGTGACAATCGACTGGTCATCGATGGTACTAAAATGTTCTTCCACATTGAGGACATAGGGCCCGACCAATTAGTATTGTCATCCCCGTACCAAGATATCAAGATAGAATGGATATATCAACGCTTAGGAACGAGTCATGGGCCTGGTTTTAATAAATACATTATGTCTTCTCATTGGACCAGCTGGAATCATGGAATTTATCAAGAAATTAATTTTGAGTGGAAGGAAGACCAAGCCATTTTTAAGTTTCATAGCGAAGAAAATGGCTTAGAGCAAGTGTATTGCCAGGTCGTAGCCTACGAAGACCAATACTTTCTGATACCTACAGGTGAGAACGCCATATTAGAGGATAACAACTTCATAATAGGAATAGAGGGGGATAAATTGAGGATCAGCCTTCAATTGCTTGGACATTTTGCCGACTTTGGCAGCAGACGAGAATTGGATTTTTATGAGCGCTAGAAATTGGCTGCTTGCCCCGTACCTAGATTTTTTGGGATGAAATAGGTAACAATGGCGGTATAATGACTTGGGGTTAATCCGCTACTAAAAAAAGAAAGCATGAGCGTTGATCGGAAATAAATCCCGTCGCTCATGCTTTCTCACTTAACTACTATTCTTTATTGATGCGATATGACTAGTTAGTCGCCTCTGCTTGTTGAGGAGAAGCAGACAAGCTTAGTTGCAAAGCAACATCATCGTTGATCAATTTGTCTTTTACGGTACCGATAACGCCAGAGTTGTACATTACATCCCACTCTGTACGATTAATGACGAAAGAAGGAGAAGTAGCCATCAAACCACTTTCTGACATTTCGACCTTAACAGGAATCGTTACACTCTTAGTGATATCTTTCATTGTAAGGTTACCCGTGATGCTGTGAGTAGCTTCTTCGTTACCTTCAAGTACAGCTACAGTAGCAATTTCGAACTTTCCGGTAGGGAATTTTTCTACCTCAAAGAAATCACCTGTTTTGAGGTGTCCTTCAAGTTTAGCCTTCATCTTATCACCCATCTCATCCAAAACGGCAATAGAATTCATGTTTAATTCAAAAGTACCGCCCGTAATGGTGCCGTTTTCTACAAACAACTCACCATTGTTGAGCTTAATCAAACCTGTGTGCTGATCACCTGTTGGTTTGCTACCAATCCAATTGACTTGGCTGGCTTCTGTATCAACATTGTAAGAAATAGCAGTAGAGCTAGCTTCAGTTGTTGTTTCAACTGCGTCTTCAGCTTCTACTTTTTCTCCAGCAGGAGCATTACCGCAAGCGGCAAGAACTACGACACTACATAGTGTCAATAAAAACTTCATTGTTGTATTCATGATGCAAAGCGTGTTTAAATTGCAAAAGACATACAACGAAGGAGGATTGCAAAAAGTTGTGAGTAGTTAAAAAAAAGTTAAAGTTTTTTGGCGCACTTAGTGAGGATATAAGCAGGCAAGCATTTCTAATTGGATACTTTTGAGGTCAGCCCAAACAAACGCTTATTTTACAGCCAATTCAAGAAACAATATAGGATTTGGTTTTTTCTCCAAGTAAGGCTTGGTTTGGGAGGTTTGAATCTGCAATATAAATAAGCGTAGCTATCATAAATAAACCCAAAATGACATAGAAAAAAATTATTAAAACTCTCATAATTAGTTTTTTATACTTTAAGATCTGCAATATGAATTATGATGGCTTAATAAAAAAAAGTGTAGTGTAAGGGTAAAGGTGGGAGGAAAAATGCTTGTTTTATTACTTTTGAAACGACAAACCCAAGTTCATCATCTCCATTATACATAGCGTTAAAATAGAACCTACAGGTTGTATCTTAACGTATAAGTTGTAAAAACGAATTTATGCAGCCCATTATTCCCCTTAAAGGTACCGTCCAGCATTATGATTGGGGCGGTTCCGATTTTATCGCTCTGCTCCTATCGCAATCTAATCCCGAGCAAAGGCCTTTTGCTGAACTTTGGATGGGTACCCATAAAAATGGAACAGCTACCGCACTTTTAGCTCAACAGGAAATTTCCTTGAAAAAATTGATTGAACAATCACCCGAAACTATTCTTGGACCGGAGGTGACAGCTTATTTCGAGGGACGCCTTCCTTTTTTATTTAAGATTCTGGATGTTAGAAAAATGCTCTCTATCCAGGCACATCCAACAAAAAGTAGTGCGTTAGAAGGTTTTCGATTGGAGAATGAGAAAGGAGTCCCGTTAGATGCAAAGCATCGGAATTATAAGGATGATAATCATAAACCGGAGGTGATGGTGGCCCTCACCGATTTTTGGTTATTACATGGTTTTAGAAGTGAAGAGGCAATCGCTGAAGTATTGGCGGAGGTAGCTGAGTTTAAACCCCTACGGCCACATTTTGAAGAAAGAAATATAAAGGCACTCTATCAGTTTGTTATGGAGATGCCACAAGCACAAGTGGACCAAATCTTGCATCCATTGCGGGAGCTGTCTCTTATACACATCTCCGAGCCCACGAGACCGAGGCTGATCT
>CAJXUM010000066.1 GCA_913060855.1 uncultured Lewinella sp.
AGCCTGCCTGGCGTTTGCCAGAACAGACAGGTTGGAAAACTAGCCTAGCCCAACCTAGATTCCGGCTTCCGAATTCGCACCTGTCTGACTGTCTAGCACCAGATAGATTCGGCCTTTGCCAGGCAGGCTTCCGCCTTCACATGAGAAATCGCTGATTAAAGATACTCACCTGCAGTGGCTTGGGACCTCCCCAAACCGCTACAGGTCAAGTATTAAATACGAAATAGGGGCACCCTTCTAAGGTGGGACAAAATGGGAAATGCGAAATCGGAAGTTGGAAACGCCACGTCTTGGAAGGCTTGGAAACATTCCGATTTCCGAATTCGCATTTCCACCTTCACTTGCTGCCTTGTCCAGCCTTAGAATGATAGCCCGAAATAGGAAAAAGTAGTACTGCTCCTCCCTCCTGTATTTAACCCATAAAATTAGATCACACCAAACTGGTATCCTCCAAGCAAGGCGCTGCTTTCCGCGGGTCCGTTAGCTGTTCAAATAGCTCTTTCTCCTTGGACATCACACTAGCAGCAGCCACTAAGCCAGCGTGAGTAGCGCGATCCATTCCAAGCCGGCTTGCATTGAAAAGGTTGTCATATGGACGAATCTTATCAAAAAGTGCATTACGGATAGGGTCTCTAATCTTCCCAGCTAACCGCAGCATCAGCATGCGGGAATTTCATCGCTATGTAATCAATTTCACAAAACAATAAAGAATTATCATCGTGCTCACTAGGAAGAGAAGAAAGAAATAGGAATCCAAGAGGAGGTATTAACCCAGCCCAACTAGTCGCTGTCACTAGTTTGGAAAAAGGAAGAAATTTTGCAGGTATTCTATCTATTTGTGGTTAAATTGGTGGAAATGGCACCAATAATTTTGGATTCTCTGATTATTTTGTGTCAATCAACAAATATACAATCATATATAATTAAAAATAAACTATTTCGTCGGTTTTTCCTTCTCCGACAATCATCCTTTTGGAGCATATTAATAAGGTGCCGAAATGTTTCAGGGCTTTATTAAACAAGGTTAGGAAGAGGCATTAATATTTTACAGCGTATCATTAAAACATGAAAAAACTACAAATCGAAATACCGGTTATACTACCCAACGCGATAGACGAGAAAGACCAATGTATTCAAAAACTGCTTAGTCAGCTGAAGCTGGAAAAAGGAATTGACCAGGTTCATGTTAATGATTCCACGCCCCCAGAAATTTGCATCCATTATAACCCTGATGTGATTGGAGTAAAGAAGGTCAAACAAATAGCGAAGCAAAATGGAGCCATATTAACGCATCGTTACCAACATCTCATCATAGAATTACAAGGCATAAGACATCCTCGAAATGCCCGAAGAATTGAACAAGCTTTAATAACAAAGAAGGGCATAATCAGCGCATCCGTTTCGTCCAACGGCCTATTGGCAGTGGAATGGGATTCTAAACTGATCCAGCCATCAAAAGTTATATCCGTCGTAGAAAAATTAGGCTTAAAAATCACCCCGCCGAAAGATGGAACAACGACACCTCAGGATGAAGACCATCATCCCCCCCCCTTATATCTACAATTTTTAGGCGAAAACACTGAACTCTATTTTGCCATCGGTAGTGGTATATTTTGGGTACTCGGGCTTATCCTTTCCTTTATTAAAAATGTACCGGAATTGCTAGCCATCACACCTTTTATCATTGGAGCGCTATTGGGTGGATATTTCACCTTCATCACCGCTGGTAAAGATATTCTTCGTGGCAAGTTTGAAATAGATTTCTTGATGCTCTTTGCAGCCGTAGGTGCAGCTGCTTTAGGAAAATGGGGCGAAGGAGCCTTGCTACTCTTTTTATTTAGCTTGGGACATGCACTGGAACACTATGCGATGAAGCGAGCCAGAAAATCAATAGCAGCGCTTTCTGACTTAACGCCATTGGTAGCGTTGGTGAAACGAGATGGTGAGGTGATGGAAATCGGGGTTGAACAATTGAGACTTGGAGACATTATCCTCATTAAGCCCAACTCAAAAATTGCGGCAGATGGTGTAGTGAGCAAGGGAACAAGTACGGTCAATCAAGCACCTATCACCGGGGAAAGTGTACCCATCGATAAACGTCCTAGCCCACAATGGCAAGCTGAAATGGATGTGAATAAATTGCTAGCCGAACACCGGGTTTTTGCAGGCACCATCAATGGCAGTGGAGTGTTGGAAGTGAAAGTCTTAAAACAAGCAAAAGATAGTACATTATCTCGCCTAATTACTTTAGTTAAAGAAGCCGAAACGCAGAAATCGGCTACTCAACATCTAACTGATAAATTTGAAAAGTACTATGTGCCTATCGTTTTGATTGGCGTAGTATTACTCCTATTTGCTTTCTTGCTCATCGATGAAACCTTCCAGCAAAGTTTTTACAGAGCGATGAGCGTCTTGATTGCTGCGTCTCCTTGTGCTTTAGCCATCTCTACGCCGAGTGCCGTTTTAGCAGGAATAGCCAGAGCAGCTCGTCAAGGTGTTTTGATCAAAGGAGGGAGACCGCTGGAAGACTTGGGTGGAATAACGGCCATCGCCTTTGACAAAACGGGCACACTCACAGAAGGCAAGCCTAAGTTGACAAACGCTATTCCCTACGGAAAAACATCGAAAGAATATCTTTTGAAGGTTGCCGTAGCCGTGGAAGGATTGAGTGACCATCCCTTGGCCGCCGCCATTGTTGAGGGAGGTAAAAAAGAATTGGGCAACATAGAAATTGTTGAAGCAGAGCATTTAGTAGCCTTGATCGCTAGGGGTGTAAGAGCTACTTGGGAAGGTCATACGATTCATGTTGGTAATCGTAGACTTTTTGAAGAATTAACGGGTGAAAAAGTTCCTTCCGAAATCGATCAAAAAATGGCCGAATTGGAAGAAGGAGGGCATACTTCCATGATTATTCATCAAGACAGCGAATATTTGGGCATCATTTCCGTGATGGACATTGCCCGCCCAGAAGCCATTGCTACACTTGCTGCTTTGAAAAAAATAGGCATCAGAAGAATGATTATGCTCACAGGAGACAATCAAAAAGTAGCCAATGCCATTGCCAAAAACATAGGAATCACTGACCCAATGGGTAGCCTACTTCCCGAAGATAAAGTCAAAGCCATTGAAAAACTAAAACAAGAGGAAGGTAGTGTAGCCATGGTAGGAGACGGGGTGAATGATGCGCCCGCTATGGCCAAAAGTACGGTAGGTATTGCCATGGGAGCAGCAGGTTCAGATGTAGCCCTGGAAACTGCCGATATCGCCTTGATGGCCGACAAATTGGATAATCTGCCCTTCGCTATCGGTCTCAGTCGAAAAGCAAAACGAATTATAAAACAAAATTTAGTGATTAGCCTGGGAATGGTGATCATTCTTGTCCCATTAACGATCCTGGGAATGGTTGAAATTGGACCTGCGGTAGTGGGGCATGAGGGCTCTACATTAGTGGTGGTACTGAATGCATTGCGCTTGTTGCGGTATAAGGTTTAAACCCTCACCTTTTCAATCACTTGATAGAGAAATAGGCTATCATTCTAAGGCTGGACAAGGCAGTAAGTGAAGATGGAAACCTGCCTGGCATTCGCCAGAACAGACAGGTGCGAATTCGGAAATCGGAAGGTTTCCAAGCATTCTGGGGCCTACCTTTTCCGACTTCCGATTTGTCCTTCCGATTTTGTCCAAGGCTAGAGGAGTAGCCGAGAAATACCCAAACATGCCAGTAAGGATACCACAACGGCCAGGGCCAATCCTGCCCGTACAATTAATCCGGCAATACCTTCACCATAATATCCTTAAACATCACCTTACTACCAGGATCATGGCCTTGTAAGGCAAAAGTACCTCGGTCGATCAAACGATCTTTCATACCCTCTGAGCGCTCTGGATTATCCGGCTCCGTATAGTCTACCACGATCTCGTCATTGAGTTTGACCACCACTCGTTTTCCGTTAACGATGATATGCTGTGTAAACCATTCATTGTCTTTTGTTGGTGGTTCTTTAACATCATCGATGGCATACAGTCCTCCCGTTCTACGCCAGTCCGTATGCGAATTATTCACCTGTACTTCATATCCTTTACTGGGCCATCCTTCTTCCTGAAATTGCGTATGAAAATAGATGCCCGCATTAGAATTAGGTAGGGTCATCACCTGGGCTTTGAACTCAAAATTCTTGAATTCATGATTGGCTAGTTCGCCCGTGTAAAAAAGATGTGCTCTATCTCCATTGGCAACAATCGCTCCCTCTTGAATCGAAAAAGTGGCGGCATTCTCATTGACTTTCCAGCCATCAAGGCTTTTTCCGTCAAAAATGCTAACCCAATCTGAAGGCGTTTCTGCAGTGGGGGCAGCAGCCTCTGGGGCCGGCTCTTTGGTAGCTGTATCGGAACTCCCGCAAGCACTTAAGATTCCAAGTAGTGTGCTCAATAAAATTATTCTTCTCATGTTAGATATTTTGTAGTAGCTATTAATAGCCACTTAATAAATAGCAATTGCTTAGACTTCAGAAGTTTTCCAAGACAGGGCTAAGTAAACTTCTGAAGTCTTACTCAGCAAATTAAAACTACAAAATTGTCAGGACTTCTTTAACAGATGTAGAGAAATCAGTTGGTAGAGAAGGCCCACCTAACGCCTATCTATATTGAAGTTGTTTTCAGAATTGTAAGTACGTTCTAAAATGCTTTTCATAAGTTTGTAACAATCTAGTTTTTCTGCAAAACGATTAAACCAACATAATGTCCAATACAAGTTCGACCTTACTGTTTCTTCTTTATAGTATCGCGATGCCCTCTCTCTTATGGGCCCAGAATAGTTGGCCCACCGAACCCGACTGGCCCTCCCATTCCACCACTGATTGGCTGATTGACGGCGCAGCATTCCAAGCCGGAATATTTCAAAGCGAGCAGGAAAATGAGTTATTACTTTCCAATGGATTGATCAGACGAACTTTCCGCATAGCGCCAAATGCCGCCACTGTTGGCTTGGACAATCTAGTAAATGGAGAAAACCTACTTCGAGGAGTAAAACCAGAAGCGGAAATAACTATTAATGGCCAACTACATGCGGTAGGAGGCTTAGTGGGACAAAGCAATTATGCTTTTCTTCGCCCCTCCGATATTGACCAACTCACCTCGGACCCCGCCGCCTTACAATTTGTTCAATATGAAGTTAGTGAACCAGAGGCGCCCTTCGATTGGAAGCAGGTGAGGCATCATGCAGCAGACTTGGCTTGGCCTCCCCAGGGCATTCACTTACGCTTAGATTTTGCGGGAGCGGGTACCAAGGTGAGTGTGCATTATGAGTTATATGATGGCATCCCAGTGATGGCCAAGTGGCTCAATGTTGAAAATACAGGTAGCAAGCCCTTCATGATCGATGACTTCACCAGCGAAATCATTGCAGCCGTAGAATATGGTTCGGCCGTGGAGACGCGAGAGTATCTGGTTTCCAAGCCTAATATTCATGTTGAAACAGATTATGCCTTTTCCAGTTTCAATGTAGAAGATGCCAATCACCATGCCGTGCATTGGGAGGCGGACCCTGATTATGATAGTCAAGTCAATTACCTAAAACTGACGCCTTGCCTGTTGAAAGTCTCGCCTGAAATCGGTCCAGCACAGGAGCTGAAGCCGGGCGAAGATTTCCAGACCTTCCGCACCTTTATCCTCCCCCACGATAGCTATGAACGGGAGCGGCAAGGCTTAGCACTGCGGAGAATGTACCGCACACTCGCTCCCTGGACCACTGAAAATCCGCTGATGATGCATGCTCGTTTTGCCGATTGGGAGCAGGTAAAAGTGGCCATCGATCAAGCAGCAACCGTGGGTTTTGAGATGGTGATTCTTACTTTTGGCAGTGGATTTAATATAGAAGATGACAGTGAAGAATATATCAATAAGATGAAAAAATACGCCGATTATGCGCGCAGCAAGGGCGTAGAAATTGGCGGTTATTCCCTACTCGCTTCCCGTAAAATTGGCAAAGGGCAAGATGTGGTTATGCCGGAAGGGGAAAAACCTACTTTTGGAAATTCGCCTTGCATCGGCAGTCAATGGGGGGAAGAATATTTCGAAAAACTATACGCCTTCTACCAACAAACTGGTTTTACTTTATTGGAGCATGATGGTTCTTACCCAGGCGATGTATGCACCTCAACGGAGCATCCGGGACATCAGGGCCATGAAGATTCACGCTGGAAGCAATACCAGGTCATTTCCAAGTTTTACCAATGGTGCCGCAGCCAAGGTATCTATCTCAATGTACCCGACTATTACTACATGACAGGATCCAATAAATGCGGCATGGGTTACCGAGAGGTCAATTGGAGCTTGCCAAGGGCACAGCAGGTGCTACACACGCGGCAAAACATCTATGATGGGGCCTGGACCAAGCTGCCTTCTATGGGATGGATGTTTGTTCCCTTGACAGAATATCATGGAGGAGGAGCCGAAGCCACCATAGAGCCATTGGCAGAGCATATCGATCATTATGAAAAGATGATCATTAGTAATTTGGGAGGAGGAGTACAAGCCTGTTATCGAGGGCCGAGGTTGTATGATACGGAGACGACAAAACAGAGAGTAACAGCAGCAGTCGATTGGTTCAAAGAACACCGAGAAGTACTGGAAGGAGATATTATACATTTGCGGCGGGCCGACGGTCGTGATATTGATTACTGGTTGAATGTAAATCCTGGAGGGCAGGAAAAAGGGCTTTTGATGGTCTTTAATCCATTGGATGAAGTGGTGAAAAAGGAACTCAAAATCCCACTGTATTATACTGGCCTACAAACTACAGCTACTATAAGCCAAGAAGAGGGCTCAGAAAAAAAGTATACCTTAAGCCGAGATTACCAAGTCACGCTGAGCGTAGAAGTTCCAGCTCAGGGCTATACTTGGTTCGTCATAAAATAACATACAGTGGACAGTAAAGAATTCATAGATACATTTAGCATAAAAGGGCAAGTAGGTGCAGCACAGCCTTTTGGTAATGGGCACATCAACGACACCTTTCGACTCAAAAATGAAAAGGCAGATCAACCAGATTATCTGCTACAACGGATCAATCACCAGGTATTTACGGAAGTAGGGTGTATGATGCGCAATATTCGGCGAGTAACCGAACATGTCAATGCGAAGTTGAAGGGTTCTACGCTTCAACTAATACCAACTCGCTCAGGAGCAGATTTCCACCAAGATAAGCAGGGCTTCTACTGGCGGGTTTATGTATTTCGTAAGGACCTACATTCTATCGACGTAGCAGAAACACCAGCACAGATCTATGAAGGCGCCAAGGCTTTTGGTCGTTTTCTCTGTCAATTGTCTGATTTCCCAGCTAATGAACTTTTCCAAACGCTTCCTGACTTCCACAATATTATTACGCGGTTAAATACCTTTCAGCAAGTGGTCAAGGCAGACTCGATGAAACGGGGAAAAGAAGCGGCACCTGCCATTCGTTATGTACTTGAAATAGCTCAACAAATGAGCGCTATCCAAGAGGCGGGTGAAGCAGGTAAAATCCCATTGAGGGTTACCCATAATGATACGAAGTTCAATAACGTTTTACTCGATGACTCGGGTAAGGGACGTTGTGTCATCGATCTTGAAACGGTTATGCCAGGCTATGTCCATTTTGATTTCGGAGATGGGGTTCGGACGACGGTCAGCACGGCAGCCGAAGACGAGGCAGAGCTAAAAAACATCCAGGTAGACCTAGAACGATTTAAGGCTTATTCCCAAGGTTACCTAGAGGAAACTCGAGCCATTCTAAGTCCGATTGAGATAAATTATCTGCCTCTTTCTGGTGCCTTACTTGCGTATTTAATGGGCGTTCGTTTCTTGACTGACTTCCTACAAGGAGATAGTTACTACAAAACTCATTTTGAGGGACAAAACCTACAACGCGCCCGCGCCCAATTGGACCTTACGAGAAAGCTGCTTGAAAGACTGCCCGATTTAAAAAAGATCGTTCAAACCTAACTGTTAATCACATGATGGATCGAAGAACATTTCTACAAGCTGGCGGACAGGTCTTGGCGCTTTTAGCCGGACCTTCTACCCTACTCTCTTTCCAGGCTGACGCCACCTCAAGCTTAAAAAAAGCTTGGACTTTCGGTATCGTTGCTGACGTGCACCATGGTATGATACCGGATACCGAAGCGCGGCTAGCCACTTTTATGGAAAAAGCGATCAGCAAAGAAGTTGACTTCATTATCCAATTGGGTGACTTCTGCATGGCCAACCCTAAAAGCGACACTTTTCTCCAATCGTGGAATCAATTTAAAGGTCCCAAATACCATGTCTTAGGCAATCACGACATGGACCTCAACTCGAAGGCCGAAGCCATGGACTATTGGGGAATGCCATACAACTATTACAGCTTCGATCGTAACGGTATTCACTTTATCGTACTGGATGCGAATTTCCTATACCAAGAGGGTAAATATATTGACTACAAAAAGTCCAATTTCTATGTCGATGATGCCTTCCGAACCTTCATAACGCCCGAACAAATTGAATGGCTAGACGCAGAATTGGCGGCGACTACCTCCCCGACTATCGTATTCTCTCACCAAAGCTTGTGGCATTATCGATGGGGGGTGAAAAATCGACTGGCAGTACAGCAAAAACTAGAAAAGCACAAAGAGAAAATCATCTGCTGTTTTAATGGCCACAACCATATCGACTATCACCACGTCCAAAACGGCATTAATTATCTCGAAATCAATAGTATGTCGTATCAATGGCTGGGCGAAAAATACCAAGCCAAGCGCTATGATGACGCTATTCATGCGCAATACAAATGGCTAGCTCATACTGCTCCTTATGAGGATCCTTTATACGCCTTTGCCACTGTTCAGCCCAAGGGTCGACTAAAGATAGAAGGTGTCCGCAGCCAATGGTTAGCCCCAAGTCCTAGTGAGATCGGCCTACCCAAACAAGTAATGGGTAACCAATACAGCCCAATTATTTCAGACTATGAAATCAAGTTTTGATCGGTAGCCTCTATGTGATTTCTAATGCTTTGTATAGAGAACCGAATCTATCCATTCATTAGCACTAGACACTCTTGCCAGGGCCATTACAGCGACATACTTTTCCTGTTCAATGTCGTGTCGAATAATTCCATTTTTCGAAAAATAGGTAGCGGGTGAAATGGCTACACTTGCGGATAAAAAAATAATGGGCAAAATTGCAGCCCCAAATAAGTCAATTACTTTTTTCATATGTATCTTCATTTATGGTTCAAACTCATGATAGTTTAAGCTAAGGATCTGTCTGGGCAGATCTCACTGGTGTGCAAGCAGCAATTTTTATTTCATACTGCCTTAGATTTTCGGCGAACGGCTTGCCTTTACCGATGGCTATAGATGCAGATGTTTAAGAACTGACTGATCAAAATCCATTTCGGCGAATCATCCCTACGCATTCTATTCTTGTAATGCTTACTTTTGGCTAGACTTTATGCTGAAATGAGTTGTATTAAGGATGGAGATTAAGATTATACGATGATGATGGCCAAAGCTTTGATTAGGAGTGGGGTCCTTTTTCTTGGTCTGATTTAAGCGTAAACTGATAAACTGGTAAATGGCAGGGCAAGATCAAGACAGAGAATAAAACAGCCTTTTACTACAACGAACAAGTGAAATGGATATTCATGACGAAAAACAACAAGTAAAATATGAAGTTGTTTAAGAATGATTTTTTGAAGCGAAATTTGAAGGAATAAGGTTTTGGGAACTGGTTTTTCTTTCAGCATAGCAGCGCTATCCCGATGACTATCGGGAAAAGAAAAAGCTGTTTTCAGGTTCTTGTTCTCTCGAATTGCAGCCAATCAATCACTTTTAAACAACTTCCATACATACATCAATAGTTGGGGCAGGTCGAAAGTCGATAATTCTAAGTCCTTTTATTGCAAAGAATTCAAATTTGATTTACTTCAGGCAAATTTGTAATGCTTATTATTATGGTAGGTTTTAGACCAATAATTTGACTTGCGGTATACGACTTAAAACTGTACTGACTATACATACATCAAACAATTATGAAAAATATTATTCGGCTTTTACCACTATTTATCCTTTTACTCATGGCCTGTGGCGTCACCAAAAACAACGGCCTGACAGCAGCAGAAAAAGGCGATGGTTTTCAATCCTTATTCAATGGAAAAGATTTAGATGGATGGGTAGGTAACAAACAAGCCTATCAAGTCAAAGAGGGCAATATAGCCGTCGACCCCAAAGGTGAAGGCGGGGGGAATCTATTGACAGAAAAAGAATATAGCAACTTCATTTTCCGTTTCGAATTCCAACTCACACCTGGTGCAAATAATGGCTTGGGTATCCACGCGCCCTTAGATGGAGATGTGGCCTACAGGGGTAAAGAAATACAAATCCTGGACAATACCGCCGAAAAATACGCTAACCTAAAAGAGTACCAATACCATGGCTCTGTTTATGGGATAATCCCAGCCAAAAGAGGCGCGCTAAAGCCTGTGGGGGAATGGAACCAGGAGGAGATCATGGTACAAGGTTCGAAAATCAAGGTGACCCTTAATGGGACGATTATCGTAGATGGTGACTTTCTAGAGGCTAGTAAAAATGGTACTATGGATGGAAAAGATCATCCCGGCTTGCAAAAAACGAAGGGCCATATCGGCTTTTTGGGCCATGGCGATGTATTGCAGTTTCGCAACATCCGGATTAAAGACCTTGGCGAATAGCTAGCAATTGTTTGGACAGACCTCCATCCGCTCATTCGTCCTTAAACCATAGGAGATATTTAGTCCACAGTTGATCATGCATTGGCTGTGGACTATTTTATTGCTAGATGCTATAAAAATGACGTACAGCGGAATTTATCAAGTAGGTTTTCCGGCGCCTAGTCCTGAAATCAGTTTGAAAATGGCAGCTAAAAAAAGTAGGATAAAGGGGTATTCCCAGTTAGCGGTCAGGTCAAAAATACTGCCAAAAATAATCGGCCCTGTAGCCGCCACAAAATACCCGATTGATTGCGCCATACCCGATAACTCCGTAGCGGATTCAGCGTCTTGCGAGTGCTGGACGATAAAGAGCAAAGACAAGCCAAATGTGCCGCCCAAAATGAAGCCGATGAAGGTGACCCATATTTCGACCCAGCCCAACTGTGGAAGAAGCAATCCGATCAAACCTAGCATCTCCAAAGCGGATAAAAACCATACGATGCCACGCTGGTCTTTCCTTTTCCCTGCAAAAATGGGGACCACCAATGAGCCTAAAATACCAGTAGCCTGTGATAGAGAAAGCATCCATCCCGAAAAAGAAGCATCGTACCCCCTGCTTTGCAAAATGGCAGGCAACCAGGCTAGGATGATGTAAAAAGTGAAGGACTGGAACCCCATAAACAAAGCGACTTGCCAGGCTAATCTTGAACCACTCAACTTTCTCATCGCGTCAACATAGCTTCGGTTCGATCTTGACTTTTTCAAGCGAGACAATTGGGGAATCCAAATAAAAAAAGCAATCAATGCTGGGATGGCCCAGATACCAAGAGACCCGCGCCAACCCAAATCAAGGTTATAGGCCAAAGGAATACTGACACCCGCTGCCAAAGCGGCGCCAATCGCCATCGTACTAGAATACAGACTCGTTATAAATCCGGAATTTGAAGCGAAATTCCGCTTGGTCAAACCAGGTAGCAATACATTGCCGAAAGCAATAGCAATCCCCAATAAAAGAGTTCCGAGATATAGGGCAGGAACCCAATCAATCGATCGTATGGTGATGCCAAGGGTCAATAAGGCCATCGCACCGAGCAAGGTGCCGCCAATTCCGAATCGCCTAGTGAATAAAGGCGTCAGGGTCGATATGACACAAAAAGCCATCAACGGCAAAGTTGTCAATAAACCTAAGAGTGTGCTCGAAAGATTGGTGGCTTGTCGTATATCTTCAACTAGGGGCCCGACACTGGCCAACGCGGGACGTAAGTTGATAGCAATGAGTAGAATCCCTGCAATTAATAAGATATCCGTAGGCTTTCTTTGGTCGTGAGATTCAATTTTTGGCATTGCATACTAGACTTTGTACTAAAATGAGTGGTATAAGGGATTAGACAATCTTTGAAGTGGCCCCAATATACTCTTAGCAGATTGATCTATCATAATTGAGTGCTGTCTCTTATACACATCTCCGAGCCCACGAGACCGAGGCTGATCTCG
>CAJXUM010000067.1 GCA_913060855.1 uncultured Lewinella sp.
CTATTAAGAATATGGGGTATAAAAGCTTATTCATATACTATTGAATTGGGCGTAAAGCCTGGATTTTTTAAAAAGAATATTCGTCAACGAATCTATTGGAAATTGGAATTCCACGCCGGGATTTTCCAATTTCCAACTTCTCCTTTTTGTCTCTTGTTTACTGAAAAGCAGCTGGATCAAATTTACGGTTGATACCAAACCACTTCAAGGTTCTTTCACCTATCCCTTCCGCTGCTACATGAATGAGGTATACCCCACTTGCCACAGGAATTCCTTTAGCATTTTTCAAATCCCATTCAAGATTAGGTAAAATTTGCTGCCCTTCTGTTCCATAACCCGTCGGATCACTAATCTGCTCATCACGGTTGTATTGACGAATAAATCGCCCATCCAATGAATAGATTGTGACGACACATTTGGAGGGAAGGTTCGTTATTTTTACAATCGTTTCAATCGCCGAATTTTCATAATTCGACAGTCCATAATAAGGATTCGGCACTACATTTACGGGCTGCAATTGTTCAGGTATTTCATTACCCGCTAATGCTTCCGCTTGTTTGCCTTCAATGGTGAAGCGATACATCGGATGGAAATTATTTTCACCGGTTCCTGTCTTGATTACATCCACATCATCGTCCGGGTATAAATCTTTTTCAACTTGGAAAGGATCATTTACCCGTAACTTAACAATCACCTCTGAGGGAATCAATCCTTCTTCATACGATAACATGCTAGTACCTGATGCTGCCGTAACAACTCCGGCCCAGGTAATCTGCTCCATCGCTCGATTCTTCAGCAATAAACTTCCACTAGGTCGCAAACGAGAACGGATAAATTCGCATCCATCATAAGGAGCCTCGGTCACATAGATAAAATGCTGGCCTCCGGTAAAGTAATTATACAACTCGAAGAATTCATTCTGACTAACCGGAAACCGAAATAGTACATCCGATGGATTATACATCATATCAGCTCCGTTATTTAGGTCAGCTAGCAATGAACCATTATAGGAAGAATTCTCCCCAAAGAAGATGTTCAATCGTTGGCCTGTCTCCACATCTACAGCATAGCCAGGAAACCAGCCCATTCCTTCTCCATCACCATCTGCCATCGGAAGTCCGGTAGCCGAATCAGCCTGCTTACCCACAGAAGGAGCAGCCCTCAAGTCAAAGCTCTTACGGTTACCTTCTGGAATTAATCCATTAGTTCTAAACCATTCGCTAGCTGTTTCAACAATCACACATCTACTCCAAAGGTCTTTATTAGGAGTGAATACGATATCTACATTGTTTAAGCGTTGCAGCCCTTTGTCATCTTTGGCTCGATCGACGATCAATGCATTACTACCGTTATTGGTCGACCAAGCAGGGGTGATGTAAGGAATATTGTTTTCCTTCGGACGCCAATCAGCCAAGTAATAAGGTATGAAATACTGGGTGCGCAGAAAGTCCTGTGCAGGATCCAAAGCCTCATCGACCTCTGCTGTACCCGTCGACATAAAATCATACACCGACTGATCAAAAGCAGGGAAAACACTTAAATCCGTATCGTCTACTACGCCAGATAACCATTGAATCGGTTTTTCAGTCGTATACTCTTCTTCGTAGCCAATCACACCATTTCCAGCAAATTTGAAGCCAACAGTACCCGGTTCTTCCACTTGTCCAATCACGACCGAGAAGCCATATTTAGCGACTATTTGCTCATTCAATTCCTCAATACTTCTGGCTGCAAAAACATCCCCTGAATTGGGATTGCTTAGGCTTGTTAGTACCCAACGTGCGCCTTGACTTAGAATATCATCATTGGGGTCCATATCAGTGAATCGCAATTCGTATTCTCCATCTTGTACATCCAATGGATTGAATATCTGAATGTCAATCGGTCCTTCACCGGGCGCATAGGTAATATCTCCATCGTAGTACTCGTCCTTTTGAAAGGCCTCTTCCATTCCTTTCCGCGTTTCAGCATTCAGATCTATAAAGTTGGGGCCAGATCCTATCCCATCAACTCTAGTAATCTCAGGTCCTTCGCCGTAAGCAGCTTTGAGTGTTCTATCCACTATCGGACGAGGAATTACGGTGTAAAAACCAACACCTTGTTCTCCTATATTTCTATCTCCTTCCAAATAAGGCTCTCGTTGCCCATTCTGAGAATTGGGATTAAAAGCCTCATATTCGTTGAAAGCATAAGCGACTACAACGTAATAGTATTTTCGATGATTGATCAAACGACTATCGCCATCAGCAAACTGGTCTTCGGTGATTTTAAAGGTATGCCGTAATCCAGCATTGGAACCCTCTACTTGCAATTCAGGTACGAAGAAATCCAGTGCGGTAGGTGTTTCATCTCCGGGGCGAAGCTTCTTCCAATTAAATACCCGGCTAATGTTATTTTTTATATCCACTTGCTGTACTAAACGTACTTTACTAGGGTCATCACGTTGTGATAGGGATACATCAGGACCAGATAATTGGTATAATTTATACCCCTCAAAGCGATACAAAGAATCCTCAATACCTTGTGGTCTCCTCAATACCGTTTCTGCATAACTTTCGTAAGGGTTGTTCCAAATACCAGTCGTATCATTGGAAAGAATGGCAATCACCTCTCTATCTAATTCGATGAAGTCTACATACGGAGCATCAGGCCCACGCGTCAACTTAAAGCACTCATCAAAAAGGTTCTGTGCAATATCATCGGCATCCTGCAATTCTGAAATATCAGGGCAAGGATAGGTCTGATTAGGCACCCAAGCCACCCCAATAATCAATTCATTCACCGCACCTGGCTCCAATTTGAAAGGACCAGAAGCCTGTACCGTCCGCCGGTCTCCCACAGGCAAATCGGCGGTACACATAGACCAACCATTCGGGTCATTGGGTTCATCAGGAAAGGCAAAAGAGGTGACTTCCCCGCCTGGATTATTGAATCCATCTCCTCCAACCGTTAATCGTGACCCATCTCGCCAACGGCCAGACAAGTAGAAATAATATTGTGTCACGGTCGTGGGGTCGGTAGTACCTTGAGGGGGTGTCGGTGTAACCCCACCATTATTGAAATAGGTAAAAGATGACATGCCGAGTTCATTCCCAAATTCGTCATTAGGTCCTCGGAAGTAATCTACACCCAATAATGGGATTTCATCTCCATAAGTATTCACACCCGCATCACAAGCCGTTCCATTGATACCGTCCAGCGCATCTTCATTGTACACATAGGCCATACTTCGCTCTACATCACAACCGATATAATCATCCGCGTAACATCCCAAATCCGGATCTACCCACATGGCAAAGAAAGTACTGTCAATATCCTCTTTGGCTCGGTTGATCAACTTATAACGTTGGAAGGTCATGTTGTTGACCTCATCATTGGTTTGGTAAGCGAAAGCTTGCACCTGGATTTCCATCCTAATGGGCAATCCGTCGGACTGCGCATGTGTATTACCCGCATCATTGTAAATCCAGAATGTCATTTCATCTGGGAACTGAGGCGCATCACAGCCTCTAATCTCAATAATCGGATAATCACCTTTGGAAGGATCATAAACTAGATCGGCATCGGCATCCCAATAGCCCGCTAATCCTTGCGAAGTATTGGGCAAGTCAAATTTATGGACATCAAAGAAGAATGGGTTTCCTCGGCCAGGCCAGCCTCTCACTCCATCTGGAATCGTAGCGGGGTCATAAGCCACTCCAGCCTCTTCTGCTGCCTTGAACTGGGCCAAGTGCAACTGAATTTCTGCTCCGGTGACGTTGAAAAAGCGATCCCATTCGGCACATCGCTCTTGTGTCGTTGTACCTTGATCATCTCCGTCTGGCGTAAGTGGCCCCGGCCAATAATCAAAATCACCTGAGCTACGACCATACATTTGGGCGGCCACCTTAAAGTTTCCTCCGGGGTCTTTCCCTCCGAGCCAAACGGCACCTGCAAATATCGAGGATACCTCGTCCACTCCGGCAGGCACCTTAGGAATAATATATCGTCCGTTGGTACCATCCCACCACACATCTCCTCCAGTCAGTAAGCGGGCACGAACATTATTGATTTGCATATCAACTCGATTCACTGCATTGTCACAGTTCTCTCGAAAGTCGATCGTGCTGCTTTGCTGAGACGATTGGTCTGATTTTCCTTTTTTATGAATATTGGGATTAATGTTTGCATAGCCTATACTGAATGTACACACGCCAATAAACATCAATAGCCATGATGAAAATTTATACATATCTGGCATAGAGTTTTAAAAGTTAAAAGAAGCACCTAAGTAAAATCGGCGCGGTAAACTATAGTAATTGGGGTTCAATATTCGCCAAGAATAGGATGCTAAATAATAGATCTCTTCTTGCTCCGTCAATTGCCCTAATTGATCATTTCCAAAACTGGATTGCAGGAACCCATCATCATCAGGTTGTCCCGTAAAAGGATAAACAGCGATGATATTGCGACGATCCAATAAGTTGGTAACCCTTAGGTAGACATTGAAAGCAAAGTTCTTTTTTATTCGGATGGTTTTATCAACCCGTAAATCCAAGCGATAGGTCCAAGGCTTCCTAGCACCGTTGATCGTACTCGCCAAGCCTGTCCCGCTAAATTCTTGCGGTACATTATTAAAGGTAAAAGGTCGACCTGAAACTGCGGTAGTTTGTAGATTGACACCAAAGTTGGACAGGATATCTACCCCGCCTATACGAGGTCCATTGTAAAGCGCACCCGAAGCATAACGATAGTCCAGGTTGATCACAAAACGATGACGCTCATCGTAATCAAAGGGGAAAAGTGTTCGAATAACACCCCGGTTATTCAATCCTCTCGATGAGTTAGCATTAGAGCCTGTACCATCAGCAAACTGCAAAGTATAATTGGCCTGCATGGAAATATTTCCAGTACGTCGCAAATCATACTTCAAAGAAAAACCTTTAACGGTACCGAAGTCAATATTGTCAAAAGTAGTGTACTGTCCAATATCAGGTACGGGGAAGATTACCCTTTCCTGAATCATATCTCTCAACTCCTTATAATAGGCATTGATCGTAATCGCAGAGCTTTCAGATAATTTCTGCTGGAAACCTACCTCATAATCAATCGTCTTTTCGGGGCGAAGATTAGGGTTGTTCTTAATAGCGCCAGCATTGTCGATAAAGTTGTAATAACTCAAGGCCGTTGCGATCGTATTGGAAGAAGGACGTTGTACTAAAATATCATAATGGGCAAAGAAGTTGGCATCTTCCGAAATGGGGAAAGAGAAAGCCAAACGAGGCATAAAATTGATCTGCGTTTCGTAATCTTCAAAAGATATACCCGTGTCAAATTCTTCTTTCTTAATGAAGTTGACATCATCCCGCGCCCTTTCGTCTTTTACAAAGCCGAATACCAGACCTGAATTCACGCCATCAATATCCGTTGGATTATTTACAGGTGTTCCATCAGATTTGTACCACTGATCGCCATCGCGATAAGCAGTCACCTCAGAACTCTGCTGCCCGGCTACATATACTTTGTAATCATCTCCGATATTGCCAGGGCGATTGCCACCAAATGATTGGTGAAAATCATCAGCCCCCATGAGCTCATACAAAGAGTAGATATCTTTTAAGACACGAGTATTGGCATCATAGCGATCTACCCGCAATCCGATTCGGAAGATAATATCCTTGAAAGTAAATTTATCTTGTAAGTAGGCCGCGCCATAGATCGGTCGATTAGGGGCTACAGGAAAACTACGGAAGCCTGTAGCTGGGTCAATGGTATTGAAAAAGTCATCAAAGGTACCATTGAACTCATTGCCGAGATAATCATAGCCTAGGTAACCCAAAAAGCCTCGATCATTCAAAGCCCGCGCAGAAAACATACTTAAATCCAATTGGCTTGGATCCAGGCCATCTACATTCACCCACTGATCGATAGGCACATCAATCGCTTCTCTTAGTTTTCGATAAAACAAGTTGGTTTCATCAATAGAAGTAGGTGTGAAATAATCTCTAATCTGTGCTTCTTCTCCTGTACCCGGCACCATAATCGTACCGATTACATCGCTCGTCAAACCTTGCTCAAGATGTTCATTCGCTCGCTGACGAGCCAATACCCACAAACCAAAAGGAGCTACGGTATAGGAGCGATTCGTTCTTTGCTCGTAGTATAAGCCCAATTCAATATTGTGACGTCCTTTTTCGGAACCGCCTGGCAAGAAATCAAAAGCAACATTACCATTGAAGGTATATAAGTCATTAGCCGATCTACTATTCGAATTGTAGACCTGCCCTACATGTGAATGGTGATTCCAGGCAGAAGTCAATCGCCCGTCCAATCGGCCATTAATCACACTGAAGTTATCTAATGCCCAACTAGGGGCAGCAAAATTATCAGGTGTCAGCACATCTTCTACTTGGCTATTGATTCCTTCTTCTGGGCCGAAGCCAAAGGGTAAGTTATAATTAGCGAGTACTTGATTGACCGCAGAAGGGTCATATCCTCGAAGTACGCGTAGATAATCTTGGTGTTCTAAAAAGCCAGTCGTATCATTTCTGGTAAAAACCGGGACCCAGTCTACATCGAATTTACCGATGTACCCATATTCAAATATATTATCCCCATGGTTAAAATCATACGCTTTACTACTATTCGTTTCGTAGCCAAATTGTAGAACATAGGAGGCATTTTGAATCGTACTAGTCGAACCTTCGCTCCCTCCTGCTCCACCTATCCGGTGTCGGAACCGAAAATTCCCTCTGTAGGATTCAAACTCCGAAACGGGGTTATTGTGACTGTTTAATGTTCGCCAGGCACCAGGGGTAAAGCGGTTATAGGTATTCGCGTAAGCGCCCGTAAAACTTAAATCGATGGCATCATTAACACGGGCATCCAATTTGGCCGTAACATCTATTCGATTACTTCCTTCAAAAGGACGATACCCTAACACATCTACATCATCTGGCCCCAATTGCTCAGAAGCCACCCGAGGCTGGTTCCCTCCGTCGGGAATAAAAGTCGGATTAGCTTCCAACTCTGCTAGCTTACTATCTTTGATTCGATAAATGGGTACAGCAGGTGGATCATCATCTCCACTAGAAGAATAACGGCCTGCTAAACGAAACCCAAGAATGGATATACCCTTCTTATTTTTGAGGATTGGTCCGGTCAGACTCAAGCCTACCAGGTTACGGTTGAACTCATCTAGAAATTCCGAGGTTTCTACTTCCGCATTACCCGAAAATTTATTGGATGGTCCTTTAGTGATGATGGAAACAATTCCGCCTGTAGCATCACCAAATTTGGCTTCCATCCCACCAGTGATTACCTGCAACTGCTCAATTTCCGTTTCTGGTATCAGTGCACCAGTGACGCGCATCCCATCAATATAGTAATCAGTGGCATTGGATCGAGATCCTCTAATCGACAAAGCATCTCCTTCATCAGCACTAGATACACCTGCCGTAGTAGCAGCCAAGGCAGAAATACTTCTCGATGGCAAGTTCTTGATCTGATCGCTAGTAATCACACCTCCCGATGTCGTATTATCTTGCTGGATCAGCGGCACGCGATAGCCTCTTACTACCACCCCAATATCAATAAGCGCACCTTCCGCAATTTTTACATCCAGTTTAATCGCTTTTCCCGCCAGCACCTGGACGCCCGTTGTTTTCACATCGGTATAACCCGTGTAGGTCACCTGTACATCATAGGTTCCTGGATCGAGATTAGAAAAAGAATAATTACCATCCAAGTCAGTGATCGTACCCGTTATCTGTACATCATTTTTATACAGAACGACAGTGGCACTGATCATCGGCTCCGATGTTTCCTCATCTGTTATCTTCCCCGATAGGGAAGTCTGCGCAAAAGCCACAGTGGTCACTACGGAAAAGAGGAGAAATAAGAATAAAGATCGTAGCATATAGTTTTGGGTTTAATTAAATCCAAATACAATTGAATATTGACCGATAGACTTTACTTAAAAATAGGTTAGCTGCTAAAAGTCTATGATCAAAGGTTATAATTTCAAACCATTCCATCTAAGTTTTCTCATACTATTGCCTGAAAGACATCATAATCACGGTACCCTACAATTAGCCATAGGATGCTATTGAAGGTTCCGAAAAAGGGCGGTCAGATAAGTGAGGGTGTCAGTAGGCGGTCAAAATACGGTACAAAAATAATCGATTTCAAGTAATGATGACTCTTTTTTTAGTTACAATTCATCATACAGCTTACAAAACACAATATTTATGTGCCCAATTCTTAATAGAACGAAGGTCAGTAATATTATGCTCCTCGCATCTAACTGTATATTCATTTTTTCGTCCTGTGCATGACATAGAATTCACAGAAAGCCCGCAAATATAGGTGTTAATGTGGAAATCAGCTCATAGTCTGTGCTATTTACTGCAGAGAATTAGGAAAAGTTGTTGAAGAATAGGGACTAATGCTGGTAATTGCATTTATATGTATCCCTTCCTCTACTGATAAAGATGCAGTCATCCAGTTCGCAAACAAGCTTTAAGAAATCCTAGTATATTTGGCTTAAGGAAAAACAGCGATAAATTGCTGAAATAAGAATATAAACTCCCACTTATGCGCCGATATTATACCATTTTCTTCGTCTTGGGTTTACTCCTATTAGTGGGTAGTTGCCAGGAGGCGGGAAGTATGCAGCAAAAACCTGCAGAAAAACTATTCATTGATTTCTTTGTTCGCTACTTGGCTGAGGAATCGCAGTTGAAGGCACAGGCGTCTTTCAGCAAAGGTATTTCTCCGGATGAATCACGGCCCAAGCAGATTGCAGGAGGGGTTTCTTTTCAAAATAGCGGCATGGTGGAGCGCAATTTGCAGTCAAAAGTGATTCGCTACGAATTGGAAAGAGAATCAGAATATATTGGCGACTTCCCCTTCCAATTTAAGGCGGATGATGGTAAGCAGCGTGCTTATAATCTCAAGATGACACCCATCAAAGATTTCTTTTTGAAGGGAGACATTAGCATAAGTAAGGGAATGACCTTGGTCGTGAATGGGGGCTTGATCAAAGCCAATGAACAATTGGTATTGCTTTTTTCCGATGATGAAAATCGAGCCTATTCCATTACATTGACTGGCCCCGCAAAAACAATCGAGTTTACGCTCAGTCCCGAACAAACCGCTCCGCTCCGCCCAGGTCCGGGAAAATTGTACCTGGTAAAACGACAGGACAATCAACAAGAAAATGAAGAGATAAGCTTGGTTTCTTCGATCGAATTCTATACCCCAGCTATCGACATTGAGGTGGTGGAATGATCGTAAAAAAAAAAGATTGGCACAGCCAAAGCGCAAAAGTTTGTGTCGACCTTGAATGATAAGCTACACATGATGCAATTAGTAGGTAAAAGACGCTCAGCAGAAATACAATCGACCTTTAGGGTTCTCTTCCTATTGGTATTAGCCTGTATGGGACTGCTGACAAAGGCTAAAGCACAGCCCCTTTTTGTGGAGGTGGCAGGAGCCAAAAACATTGTACACAATTATGGCCTAGCCGTCCCTAGCGGTGGCGTAAGTTTTTGTGATTTTAATGGGGATGGTTGGGATGACCTGACGCTAGCTACTGAAGGAGGGTCGACGATTGCCTTTTACCAAAATAGAGAAGGAGTTTTTGAGAAAATAGCCCCGTTGGTACCCGATGAGACTTTTCAAGGACAAGTCCTGTGGGTAGATTATGACAATGATGGCGACAAAGATTTATTCATGGCTAGCCGAGGAGAGGTCAACCGCTTATACCGCAATGATGGCAACCTGTCCTTTACGGATGTAACGGCTGCAGCGGGCTTAACCACTGAGCGCTTTCTCACCTACGGCGCTTCCTTTGGCGATTTTGATCGCGATGGATGGCTCGATCTTTACATCGGTAAGAGAACGGGCATACCCGCCGACAATACCCACCTTCTGTATCAAAACCAAGCAGATGGCACTTTTCGAGAGGTAGCCGCGAATCGAGGTGCGCAAGACCCCGCCAAAATCCCTTTCTGCTATGCCTTTTTTGACTACAACAATGATATGTGGCCGGATTTATACACGGCCAATGATCGTTTTTCTGGCAACACTCTATTACGCAACAACCAAAATGGAACATTTACAGACATTAGTGAAACTAGCGCCACGGGTATTGCTATGAATGCGATGAGTGTGACCATTGGCGATTATAATAATGATGGTCATTTTGACATTTATGCGACCAACACAATAGGAGGAAACGTTTTATTGCGAAACAATGGAGATGAGACTTTTTCGGAACTAGCAGGGCCTTCAGGGGTTGGATTCTACTCTACGGGATGGGGGGCTTTATTTATAGATTCGGATAATAATGGCCTGGAAGATCTGTATGTGAGTGGTGCGCAGGAAGGTGCAGCGAATACCTCTAGTGCTTTTTACTATAATATGGGGGACGAATCCTTTACCGCTTTAGCAGCAGGCTTTGTGGGAGATACCGTACAAAGTTATAGCAATGCACTAGGAGATTTTAATCGAGATGGTAAAATTGACCTCATGGTGATCAATTCTAGTCCATTTCAATCTCAATTGTGGGAAAATCAGAGTGTTTCATCTCATCAATATATTAGCATCGAATTGGAGGGGGTACTCAGCAATAGAGATGCGATCGGGAGTCGGATTGAAGTCTATACTGATGGGCGTAGACAAAACCGCTTCACGCAATGTGGCACTAGCTTTTTGGGTCAAAATTCCGAACGGAATATCATCGGATTAGGCATGGCAGATAAGGCAGATTCAGTCCTAATCTACTGGCCCACCGGACATATTGATCGACTAAAAGACGTAGTAGCCGGACAAGAAATCTTAATCCTCGAAGGCAGCACTACGGGAGGAGAAATCAATATCTCTCCGGATGTTCAATTGATATCTAGTACGGATCTCATCTTTCCTGCTGCGCGTTCACTTTCTATATACCCCAACCCGGCAACGGATCAGCTCTATTTCAACGCCCCAGAAGCTGAGCCATTGCGCATCCGCAGTCTTCGCCTCATTAATGCCTGGGGCCAAGTACAGAAAGAATATCGGAGGGCTGATGCCTTGGCTCAAGAATTAGATATATCGCAGCTTAAACCGGGCATTTATTGGTTGGAAATACTTACTGTTGAAGGCGTGAAGTGGGTGGAAAAATTTGTTAAGCTGTAAGACTTCAGAAGTTTCCTAGGGCGTTACAGAGAAAACTTCTGAAGTCTAAATGCTAGCAACTACTCCCCTCTCCCATTCATTCGTTCCATCTCTTTTTCAAAATCAAGATTAAAGTATTTCAAATAGGCTTCGATGGGGCCTAGACCTACCTCGGCACGCCTTTCATTGACAGTTTCCGGCGCTTGTAATTCATACAATTGATCATTCATGATCTGAGAGCCATACACTTGCTTGTATCCAGAATTCATGAGTAGACGATCCTGCATAAGGGCAAATGTACTCTTATTGATTTCACCTCTTTCCACTGCAGCGGCCAATGGCGGATAGTAGCGCCCGATAATCCCTCCGGCAGAATGCTGAAGCACAAAAAAGATGGCCGTGTAACCATGCTGTCCCGCCTGCTCCATAGTAGGAAAACCACATTTCTCAATAAGAGAAACCACCACTTTTTGATTTTGCTGATCAATAAGCTGCATATCTCCTCCTTGTTGGCGTACTTCCTGGTCCTTGCGATAAGCCTCATCTAGCAGGGAGATCATGCTGTCACAATCCACGGTTATCATTTGAAAACCATCTAATGCATTCTTCACTCGGTCAGACTGGCGAATGAGATCAATGGTCGCCGAAATGTCGATCGACCCATCTGTTACGGGTACGGAGCCAGTGTTTTTACAAGCGAAAGTTCCGAATATTACGATCAAGAGTAAGCAGTTCTTCATCTACTAATTTTTATGAAGTTAGAGTGAGCAAACATAGCGATAAAAATAAGGAGAACCAGGCCGGCCTAAACAGAATCTACTTTCAAAATTGGATTAGCTCTTAAAATTGAGTATTTTAAGACAATGTTCGCTACTAATACCCAAACATGATATGCAACAATACAAAACCCTAGTTTCTAACAGACAATCAAAGGCTACCTCGCACCTGTCTCTTATACACATCTCCGAGCCCACGAGACCGAGGCTGA
>CAJXUM010000068.1 GCA_913060855.1 uncultured Lewinella sp.
GCCTCGGTCTCGTGGGCTCGGAGATGTGTATAAGAGACAGCTGCTGATTACGATCAGTACGACTTGATTTTTGCCATGGACCAATCGAACTATACCAATATCCTCAAATTGGCCAAAGATCCCTCGCAGGAAGAAAAGGTATTTCTGATCATGAATTTGGTGTCACCAGATCAAGGGATTAGTGTCCCCGACCCGTATTGGAATGACAATGGATTTGTCGAAGTTTTTGAAATGCTGGATCAAGCCTGTGACCGCATTATCGAACGCTGGACCTAAAGTTTATGCCATAAAAGAAATAAATTTGTCTATCATTGCGTTTTATTAGACCAACAGAGCAAGCTTACACTTACAACGAAAAACCTTCCTTAGACAGCAGTCTTAATCAATTCCACACCTAGAATTCCGCGACTGCTAACATTTTCTTCCCTATAACATTTCTCCGTTTAGTCATCTTCCCCAGTTGAAGATTGTCTTATTATTTACTTTATTCAAAACTAATCAAAACTAGTATGAAAAAATTATTGTTTTTGCTACCCTTTACTTTGTTTGTTGCTTGTGACAATGTTGGCCAATACGCTGAGTCGATTACCAGTGTGGCAGCTAATTGGGACGGCGCTACCGAAGCCGTTACAGGACTATTGGGGAATATTACTACTGCCCAAGGGGGAATTACCGAAATGCTTGGTGGTATGAATATCAGTGAAGAAATGCAAGGTTCATTGGCAGAAGGTGTATTGGGTCAATTGACCGGCCTGAAAGACCAAGTATCTACCCAAGGAGGTGCCTTGTCGGGAATATTAGAGCAGGTTACTGCTTTCAAAGGTCAATGGGAAGAGAAAGGCGAAGCATTAAAAGGCCTCAAGGATGGTCTTGCTGCTGGTAAGTTACCAGAAGATGTAGAAGGAACCTTGAGTAGCCTTAAGGAAATGATTACTACAGGAACCACTAAAGTAGGAGAATGGGGACCACAAGTAGAAGCAGCTCAATCAGGTGCTAAATCTGCTTTCGACCAATTCACTGCCTTAATAGCAAGTACTGATACCAAGTAATTGGCAGCTGCTTAAAAAAACAATGGCCAGACTTCTTTTGTAGAGGTCTGGCCATGTTTTTTTAACAACTTCGTACTATAAACTTTTACCCACTAAGAAAAAGCCTGATTGACAATTTCTATTTGCTGTTGATCGTGTACCTTTTTAAAGCCTGTAGCTGGCGAAGCACTTGACTTGCGAGAAATCAAGTTCAAATCGGCATTTAAACCGACTTCTTTAGACGCTACAATAGAATATACGTACTGCCAAGCGCCCATATTAGAAGGTTCTTCTTGTACCCAAAATGGTACAGCGTTAGGATAGCGTTTGAAAACCTTTTGCAATTGAACGTCAGGGAGTGGGTAGAGCTGCTCTAGACGAACAACGGCTACATCATCACGCTCTTCCTCTTTTTTTCGATCCATCAAGTCATAATAAATCTTACCCGTACAGAGTAAAAGCTTTTTGACTTTCTTCCCACTACGTGCTCCTACCAAAGGATCATCAATTACTTCATGGAATTTAGTGCCCGTTTCAAATTCGCTTAGATCCGAAACTACCTCTGGATGCCTCAATAATGACTTCGGCGTCATTACAATCAATGGCTTCCGGAAAGGACGTGCCAACTGTCGGCGCAACAAATGAAAGAAGTTGGCGGGTGTCGTTACATTAGCTACTGTCATGTTGAATTCTGCGCAGGATTGTAAGAAGCGCTCTAGACGGGCACTGGAGTGCTCGGGACCCTGGCCTTCATAACCATGGGGTAACAACAGTACCAGGCCATTCATTCGTTGCCACTTGGATTCAGCCGCTGTGATGAATTGATCTACCATCGTTTGTGCACCATTGTAGAAATCACCAAACTGGGCTTCCCAGATGACCAGCGTTTCGGGGTTGGCCATGGCATAGCCATATTCAAAGCCCATTACACCAAATTCGGATAGGAACGAATTATAAATTCTAAATTTACCCTGATCTTCTGCTAAGTCGGAGAGCCGATTATATTCTTTATCTGAAGTAATATCTCGTAATACGGCATGTCGATGGGAAAATGTTCCTCGTTTGACATCTTGGCCACTCATGCGGATGTCTTTCCCATCCATCAATATAGTACCGTAGGCCAATAATTCTGCCATAGCCCAATCTAGTTGATTCTCATCTAGCAACTTTTGTTTGCCTTTTAGCAGTCGATTGACTTTGGACAAGGCCTTCAAATGATCCGGAATGGTCATCAAGTGCTTGACAATATGATCTACCGTCGTTTTTTTAACACCTGTTTTGGGTGATTCTTTGAAATCGGAAGGGTCTTTTGTCTTTTTTAGCTTACGCCAAGCTTGTTCGGGCTCTTGGTATTCGTAAGCCAAAGTATTTTGCTTGACATTATTGAGCCGCTCTTGCAGATGGTTCCAGAATTCTTTTTGCATTTCATCGGCTAGTGCCTTATCAATGTCATCCCGTTCCAATAACTTGGCCAAGTAGACTTCCCTAGGCGTTGGGTGCTCATTGATGATTTGATACATCCCTGGTTGTGTAAACTTAGGATCATCTCCTTCATTGTGGCCATGCTTACGATAGCAGACCATGTCAATGAATACATCATTGTTAAAAGCTTGGCGATATTCAACTGCCAATTCGGCTGCAAATAGAACGGCCTCAGGATCATCACCGTTTACATGAAAAACGGGCGCCTGTACCACATTGGCTACTCCTGTACAATAGGTTGAAGAGCGAGCATCATCAAAATCAGTGGTAAAACCGATTTGATTATTAATCACAAAATGAAGGGTACCTCCGGTGTAATAGCCTTCCAACTGACTCATCTGAACCGTCTCATAGGCTATGCCTTGACCGGCTATAGCCGCATCTCCATGGATCAGGATCGGGAAAATCCGATCGTAATCACTATTATATAAAATATCGGCCTTAGCACGGGCAAAACCTTCTACTACCGTATTCACGGCTTCCAAGTGAGAAGGATTCGGTGTCAGCTTCAAGTGTACTTTTTTGCCAGAAGTTGTTTCGACTTGACTAGAAAAACCTACGTGATACTTGACGTCTCCGTCACCAAAACTTAGGTCAGGTACTGCGGTTCCCTCAAATTCATTAAATACCTGCTCGTAGGTTTTTCCCATGATATTGGCCAAGACATTGAGGCGTCCACGGTGAGCCATTCCGATGATAATTTCATCTACTTTGTGCTCCGCAGCTTTATTAATAATTCCATCGAGTGCCGCAATGGTCGTTTCACCGCCTTCTAGCGAGAAACGTTTCTGCCCTATATATTTGGTATGCAAAAACTGCTCAAAGACTTGCGCCCCATTCAATTTCTCCAAAATCCGCTTCTTCTTATCCTTTGTCAGGTCATAGGCGCGGTCGGGGTGATGCGACTCAATTTTCTCTCTAATCCATCTTCTTCTATTGCGATCTTGAATGTGATGGTATTCAAATCCGATAGAACCACAGTAGACCGTTTTTAAATGAACGATAATCTGCTCGAGTGTTGCATGGGTCAGTCCACACTCTCGTCCTGCATGAAAAACTTTACCTAAATCCTCTTCCGTCAATCCGAAGTCTTCTGGATTGAGATTGGGATGTCGATCTCGCCGCTCTCGGATCGGGTTGGTCTTGGACAATAGATGGCCGCGATTCCTGTATGCCTTTATTAAAGAGAGGACAGCAAATTCTTTGGTGTCGGCTGGGGCTACTTGGGTAGGTGCTGCACTTCCATTGCCATTTTGAGAAAACTCAAATCCTTGGAAGAATGCGCGCCAAGTAGCTTCGACGCTTTGCGGATCATTTTGGTATTGCTCGTACATCGCCTCTATAAAGCTTGGATGAGCATTGGTGATTATCGAGAAATCGTTCATTGATTATCTTTCCTTTGGTAATAAAGTCTATTGGGTATTGGTTGCGTGTCTTAAAACAGCCGCAAGTAAAGGTCTGTTTGAATCTTAAGCAAACTTTTGGCTAAAAAAATCAACGCTACCTTCTATAACACGCTATTTTTATAAATGATTTGTAAATTAGCGATTTACTATTGCCTTTTTGTACCTAATTTGTAAGCTTAGGTCGCAAGGAATACTGGATTGATAGGGTAAAAAAAACTTTTTTTAGAAGAATGATTTCTTTTTACTAGAAAAAGGTATAAATTTGCACTCCGTTTTTGAGAAGTGAAGAAAATTAAAGATTAATGGCACACCATAAATCAGCAAAAAAGAGAATACGTCAAGACGCTAGAAAGCGATTGGCTAATCGTTATTACAAGAAATCTACTCGTTCAGCTATTAAAAAGCTGCGAGATATGTCAGATAAGAGCGAAGCAGAGATCTTCTTGCCCAAAGTATTGAGCATGGTTGATCGTTTGGCTAAGCGTAATACCTGGCATGACAATAAGGCTTCTAACCTGAAGGGTAAATTGACTGTATTCGTCAATAACCTGTAGGCTTAAAGCTACTTGTTTCGGATTGATAACAGACCATGAGCGTCGGTTATCAATTCGTTTATTTATAACACTTCCTACTCTTCCTCCGTTACCGATCCTCCGTCCTGATTCCTAGGATACCTAGCTAGACCGTCCGCCTATATACGTTTCAAATTTAATAGTAGTCAATGCATAGCGATATACATCAACGCTTGGTAAACAAATATATAGGATGGGATAGAAAATACACCCAACTCAAAGTACCATGCCCTTAGAAAAGACCAAAAAACAAGTCATCTTAGAAGCAGCAGCTACGTTGTTTAGAGATAGAGGCTATAGCGCAACCTCTATGAGAGATTTGGCAGAAGCGGTCGATCTAAAGGCGTCTAGCCTTTACAACCATATCAGTGGGAAGGAGGAAATGCTGAAAACGATCTGCTTTCAGAATGCCTATCGATTTCACGAGGAATTGAATCGAATAGAAACAGAACTGCTTAGCACTGCTGAAAAAATCGAGCAATTGGTTCGTTTTCATATCATTATGGCCACAGAAGAAGTAACCTCTATCACTTCGTTTAATGATGAATGGCGACACCTCACCGAACCAGATTTGAGCCGTTTCAAAGAATTGCGCAAGGATTATGAAAATCGCTTTAAAGCCATTATTGAATCTGGTATCAAAGATGGGACGTTCAAGGATATTGATCCTACCATTCTACTTCATACTATTCTTTCTTCTATACGATGGGTTTATAATTGGTATCGTACCGGCCGACCTATCACACCTACCGAATTAGCTAAGGAAATTACGACGATCGTGCTGTCGGGAATCAACCGCTAATCACCTGTTTTTGTATTTTTCAAGCAATAGTAACTACTCCCTGGCACTCATTTTAGCCCCAAAACAGCAATGGGACTAAAAAAAAGTGTTATTTTACCCGCCCTAAGTTTTTTTGGGGAATAGGCTTTAATAAAGACAACAGATTAGGCTCAAGCATAAATGTTGAATTTATTTTTAACCTGTCCTTTAAGGTTGATGTCAACCATTCGAGTTTTAGACCTGTATGAGGGATATTATTGAACTTTATCGTGGTGTTATTATTCAAATTGCTACTCCGTATAGTACGGGTACAGGATTCTATTTGAAGGAGCCGAATATCATTGTGACCAATGATCATGTGGTTCGAGATAATAGAAAGGTAGTGGTGGATGGAGAGCGAATTGAAAAACAATTGGTTAGGGTTATATTCAGTGACCCTAAACACGATCTTGCTTTTTTGGAAGCGCCAGATCAGCAAGAAATGCCCGGCTTAGAGCTGCTGGGAGAGGTCGAGGTCAAAGCAGGCGACCCCGTGCTGGCCATTGGCCATCCTTTCGGACTGAAATTTATCTCCACACAAGGTATTATTTCCAATACATTACACGAACAGAATGACCTCAATTACTGGTTGCACGATGCCGCACTCAACCCCGGCAATAGTGGTGGCCCTTTGGTAGATGAAAAAGGTCGTGTGATAGGAGTGAATACCTTTATTATCAAAGATGGTAATACCATAGGATTTGCATTGCCAGTCAGTTATCTTAAAGATTCCATATCAGAGTTTCAGAAAGAGGATGGAGGAGTAGTGGCGCGCTGTCATGCGTGTTCCAATCTAGTGACGGAAGAGACTATTGATAATGGATACTGTCCGCATTGTGGTGCAAAGGTAGAATTGCCTAGTGAGTCGGAGGAATACGAACCGGTTGGCGTAGCCAAGACCATCGAAGCCATGATCCTGGAAGCCGGTCATGATGTAGGACTTTCTAGGCGTGGACCCAACAATTGGGAAATTCATGAAGGAAGTGCGCGGATAAACATTGCGTATTATGAAAAAACAGGCTTAATTACAGGAGATGCCTACTTATGCCTCCTGCCTAAAAAGAAAATCGGACCTTTATATCAATATTTATTGCGGCAAAATTACGAGATCGAGGGATTGAATTTTAGTATAAAAGACAAAGATATCATCCTTTCCTTGCTGATTTACGACCGTTACCTCAATGTAGAAACAGGACTCCATTTATTCAAAGGCTTGTTTGAAAAAGCCGATTACTACGACAATGTGTTAGTAGAGGAATATGGGGCCTTGTGGAAATATGAGGAAGAAAATGAAGAAGAACTTGAATAATACCACACTTCAATAATAATCTGTATTGAAGCTGCGTTATTGCAAGTGTCTGAGAACATTATTTGCAAAGAAATATATAGTCAAAATGGAATTATTTTTTGGTCAAACTTAAATATTTTCATATTCGTATTTATCTTTGTGTCGTTCAAGCTACTTCCAAAAAAACACCCTAGTCATTTCTGTATCCAGAGAGATACTTCTTGCCCACAACATAGCAAATAGTAATACCAATCATTGATTGGGAAAACGCAGACGATAAGTGAATGACGCAAGTTGTCATCTGACAGGCTTTTGATCATCATTTCAGGTTGAAATTATCGACTGTTTATAATAGAATATGTATTATTGTATGCGGTTCAATGAAATAAAAATGAATATATTGGCCAGCAGTTTTACAAATAAACGATTTATGAAAAAATTGAAGTCCCTTTTGGTTGTCTGCCTTTGTTTCTTGGGTGCACTGTCTGTGAGTGCCCAGGATATCCACTTTTCTCAATTTTACCTTTCCCCGCTAAACCTCAACCCTGCGATGACAGGGGTGATGAACTGTAATGTGCGCTTGGTAGCCAATTACCGTAACCAGTGGGCGAGTGTATTGAGGTCAAATGCCTATAGTACCTACTCGGTATCTTATGATCAGCGTATCCCCGTCGGGCGATATGATTACTTTGGCGTGGGAGGAACCTTTTGGGGAGACCGAGCAGGTGAAGCCAATTTCTCTACCTTGACGGGTAAATTGTCTTTGTCTTATAGTAAGAAAATGGGAGGAGGTCGAAATAGTGGCCAATACCTGGTAGTCGGAGCTGAAGGCGGTATGGCACAACGAAGTATCGACTTCTTGAATCTACGCTGGGGTTCACAACACGATGGTAATGGTGGCTTTGATCCCAATATCGGTTCAGGAGAGGACTTCGACCGAGACAACTTTATTTTTGCAGATATGGCTGCGGGCCTGATGTGGTTTAGCGTTTTCAATGAAGACAATAACTTATACATCGGTGGAGCCTTCCATCACCTCAACCGCGCCAACCAATCTTTCTCAAGCACTGAAGAGGACTTATTATATAGCCGATTCACTTTCCATGCTGGCGGTGAATTCCAAGTCGGACAGAAACTAGGACTGCTACCTGGTGTAATCGTTATGAACCAAGGACCTTCGTTCCAGGTGAATGCCGGCACGAGTTTCCGCTTTAAATTAGGTGGTGGACGTCGTACCAACCAAGCTTTCCAATTGGGACTTTGGGGACGTATTTCCAATAAAATTGAATCAGGCGTGTTGACAGACGCAGCGATCCTTTCTACTCGATTTGACTACGATCAATTCAGTATCGGATTCAGTTATGATGTAAACGTTTCGCCTTTGCGTCCAGCTAGTAATGCCAATGGTGGTTTCGAATTTGCCATGGTATATAAAATCTGTGGACCTACTCGTCGTGGTGTCTACTGTCCTAACTTCTAGGTCATCCAAATAAGATAGCCTTAACAAAAGCCCTTGGTGTTCGCACTAAGGGCTTTTGTTTTTTTATCTTTAAGGGATGAAAAGAAGACAATTCAGTAGACTATTCACTGCTGGCGTTGCCACGCTGGCCACCGTTCCCACTCAAGCCACTCCAAGCCTTCCACTTATCAAGAAAAGCAGAAAGCCTGCCCGTCTACAAGCGGGACAAAGGGTGGGTTTAATTGCCCCAGGTAGTGCTATCTCTGAGGAAGGTTTGCAGGATGCTATCAGCAATCTTGAAAAATTAGGTTTGGAAGTAGTACTAGGGAAACATGTACGCGCCTCTCGAGGCTACACCGCAGGTACAGACCAAGAACGCTTAGCCGATTTGCACGAGATGTTTTCCAGAACTGATATTGATGCTATTTGGTGCGTCAGAGGCGGTTATGGTTGCAGTCGATTGCTACCCAATATTGATTATAAACTGATCCAGAAGCATCCCAAATTATTAATCGGATACAGTGATATTACGGCCCTACTCAATGCCATTTATGAACAAACGGGTTTAGTGGGAATGCACGGACCTGTAGGGGCATCTACACAAACCGATTATACCTTGCAGCAGTTTCAGGGAGTAGTGATGAATCAAAATCCTTCTTTTACCATTCACCTAAGTGAGGCTAATCAGGCGGAAACAGATACCGCTTTTCAATCACATATTATACGTGCTGGGCGTGCGGAGGGTGTTTTAGTAGGTGGAAATCTTTCGCTATTAGCCGCCATGGCCGGCACGGCTTACCAACCCAAAGTCAAAGGGAAATTAGTATTCATAGAAGATGTAGGAGAAAAACCTTATCGATTGGATCGGATGCTAACACAGATGAGACAGGCTTATCGCTTGGAGGAAGCGGCAGGCATAGCCCTGGGCATCTTTTCAGGTTGCGAAGCCGATGAGGGTGATTTGTCCTTGACACTAAAGGAGTGTTTATTGGATCGACTGGGTGACTTGTCCATGCCGATTATGTATGGCTATTCATTTGGTCATATCTCTAATCAATGTACCCTTCCCATAGGCATCAAAGCACGAATGGATACCGCTGCACAGACCCTGACATTACTTGAATCCTCAGTGAGTTAAGCTTATGAAATTACGACTACATACCTTCGAATTGCAGCTTAGTTCTCCTTTTCGCATTGCTCATGGCGCGCGCACCGTCCAACCTACTCTTGTCGTTGAATTGGAAGGGGAAGGATTTACTGGTTATGGAGAGGCGACGGCGACGAGTTATTACAGGAAAGATGTGAATGCCATGGTTCATACCTTAGAAGAACTGCGGCCTATTATAGAAGACTCCATCATTGATACGCCCGAAGCCTTCTGGCAAAAGATGTATCCGCTTTTGCAAGATCATCCTTTTGAACTGTGTGCCTTAGATGTAGCCGCCCACGATTGGCATGCCCGCCGACTCAAGCGCCCTCTCTACCGCCATTGGGGCTTGGATCCCGCCACTGCCCCCCTGACCAATTATACGATCGGAATTGGCCCGATAGAAGAAATGGTAGCCAAAATCAAAGAAAAGCCTTGGCCGGTTTATAAAGTCAAACTCGGTACGGACCATGATCTCGATATTATTAAAGCTTTGCGGGCTGAAACGAGCGCTAAGTTCCGGGTAGATGCCAATACCGCTTGGACCGCCGAACAAACCATTGCCCTGGCTCCCGCCTTGAAAGAATTAGGGGTCGAGTTTCTCGAACAGCCACTGAAAGTAACGGATCGAGAGGGGATGAAGGCGGTTTTTGAGCATTCGGTATTACCGATCATTGCCGATGAGAGTTGTCAACTTGAAGCAGATGTCGAGACTTGTCAGGGGCATTTTCACGGCATCAATATCAAATTGATGAAATGCGGCGGCCTCACGCCAGCACGGCGGATGATCGCCCGCGCTCGCGAACTTGATTTACAATTGATGGTAGGATGTATGACCGAATCTACGATTGGCATCTCTGCTATTGCACACCTGGCCCCCCTCCTGGATTATGTCGATATGGACGGTGCTCTTTTACTCAAGTCAGATATAGCTACTGGCGTGACCATTGAAGCAGGAAGGGCTATTTACGCTCAGGAAAATGGTACAGGGGCTAGCTTGCTGCCAAATGTAGCAACTTAGCCATATCTACATTGTCACCGCTACAAATCAGGGCAATGTTTTCACCAGGAATGTGATTCAGTTTTTCTTCTAGCAGCGCTATAGAAGTGGCAGCGCCTCCTTCTAGCACAATCCGCTCCTGTTGTAGTGCATAGACCATAGCCTTGGCAATAGCTGCTTCCGATACGAGAAAGGATTGATCTACGTATTGAGCGCAAAGCGGGAAAGAGTACTGGTTATCTTTCGGAATTCCACCGGTTAATGCATCTGCCCAACTCGGCACTTCCTCTACATCTACTAGTTTGCCGGCCTCTATGCTTAGGTGCATAGCCGCTCCCTGTTCCATCGTAACACCAATAAGTTGGATCTCAGGTCGTAATGTCTTTATCACGGTACCAATGCCGGCCATTAAGCCACCACCGCTTAGGGGAACGATAAGGGTGTCGAGCTGGGGTTGCTGTTCGAGGATTTCCAAAGCCATGGTTCCCTGCCCAGCGATAACGTAAGGATCATCAAAAGCGGAGATAAAATGCAGCCCTTCTTTGACGGCCATCTCACGCGCTCCTACATCGGCCTCATCCTGGTCTTTTCCAGTCACGATAACTTCCGCGCCTAGCTTTTTCATCCCTTCAATTTTGACCTTCGGCACCTGCTCTGAGATGCAGATCACGCCTCGCATTCCCAACTGCCGACAAACATAGGCTATCGCTTTCCCATGATTTCCCGTCGACATAGAGATCACCCCCTTTCGTCGCTGCTCCTCACCCAGCGCTTGGATGGCATTGGCCGCTCCCCGGATTTTAAATGCACCGGTGGGTTGCATGATTTCCATTTTGAGCCATATTTTTCTGCCTGTCTTTTCGGATAGGGTATAGGCGGGTTTTAAAGGTGTTTGCACGGCAATACCGCTTATCCTTTTCCGTGCCTGCTGTACATCTTCTACTGTTATTGACATGTTTTAGGGTGTTTATTGGGTGGAGAAGATTTATGAGATTTAGATTATGGCCATCGCCTTGTTGGCTTTTGAGCCTCGCCAATAAATTGACGGCTACACGCTTTCTAAATATACTCCTCCAGCCCACTCCGCAACCGTTCCAATCCGGCCAGTAAAAAGCTTTTTCGCTCGCCAATTCCTAGGCGGAAGTAACCATCCATACCATAGCAATCGCCGGGTACAATAAAGACATCCTTATTGATCCTGAGCCAATGGGATAAGTCAGTCGAATTAACACCTGGCGCATTATAACGGATAAAGGACATGCCTCCAGCTTTAGGCGGGATGAAATAGAAGAAATCTCCTTTGGCAGCCAACCAGCTTTGTAATTCCGTGAGGTTAGCATTGAGCATATTGCGATTTCGATTCAATATTTCGAGGCGTCGATCTCCTTTGAGTACAATCTCACCTATTTTATGACTCAAAACACTAGCGGTGATACTCGTATAATCGTGATAGCTCCAGGCATTTTCGATTAGATCTTTTGGGCCAGCTAGCCAGCCGAGGCGCAGGCCGGGAAGGGCATAAGCTTTGGATAGGCCACCGATGACGATCACTTTTTCGTATCCGCCATAGAAGCTATTCACCTCTATCCCATTGAGTTCGGCACCACGGTAGACCTCATCACTCAGAATCCAGGCATCATTTTTACGCGCAATTTCTTTGATCGTAGCTTGCTCCTCAGTGCTGAGTGTAGCTCCGGTTGGGTTATTGGGATTACAGATGACGATTAGTTGGGTATTGGGCCTGTCTCTTATACACATCTGACGCTGCCGACGAAGAGG
>CAJXUM010000069.1 GCA_913060855.1 uncultured Lewinella sp.
GTTTTGTTGTCAGGCTAGGCCAGAGACCTGATTATAGCCAAAGCTACATGAGGGCTCGAACAACGACGCCTGGCAACAAAAGAGCAAGCCGAACGGGTAGGTTATTTTTTTCCAAAGCCCTAAAGACACAAAATTGGCAGAGAACCCGAAATAATTGATATGAAACTCCTGCACACCGCGGATTGGCATTTGGGACAACGGTTTTTATTTAATGACAGAGAGGAGGAACACCAGCTTGCCCTGGACTGGTTGCTCGATACCATCAAAAACGAGGAGGTAGAGATACTCATCGTAGCCGGAGATATTTTTGATATTAACAACCCGCCGAATTACGCACGAGCTCAGTATTACACATTCCTTACCCGTTTATTGCAAACCAATTGCCGACATATCGTAATCGTAGGAGGAAACCACGATTCCCCTAGTATGCTTAATGCGCCAAAAGCTTTACTGAGTGCCCTGAATATTCATGTCGTAGGAGCCGTCGCTACGAACCTGAGTGAAGATTTACTCTTACTGAGGAATGAGGCGGAGGAAATCGAACTGGTCATCGCTGCTGTCCCTTTTCTGCGCTACCGAGATTTGGACGTAAGTATTACCGGCGAAGGCGGTCATGAACGTATTGCTAGAATTCAAGCCGGTCTCGTGAAGCATTACCAGAAAATGGCGGACTTGGCAGCGCCTTATCGGTCAAAAAATGTACCCATTATCGCTACCGGGCATCTATATGCTACTGGTGCTACAGCAGCAGAAAAACAAGATAATATCTACATTGGAAACATCGAAAATATCAGTGCTGAAGAGTTTCCAGCGCTCTTCGATTATGTGGCTTTAGGACATATACATCGGCCCCAAATTATTGGAGGCTTGAATCATATTAGGTATTCGGGCTCTATTCTTCCCTTGAGTTTTACGGAGACACAGGACACCAAATCGGTTTATCTCATTGAGACCAATGGTTCGGAAATTAGTACGATAAATGCTAAGGCCTTACCCGTTTTTAGACGCTTAAAAACCATTGCAGGCTCGCTGCAAAAGGTGAAAGAAGACCTGCGACGTTTTGCGGATAAAGACCGGGATGGACTGCGACCTTGGGTAGAAGTTATTGTAGAAACCGATCAGGTCATTCCTCAGTTAGACCAAGAACTGAAAGCCTTTACGGCGGACATGGGCATTGATATACTAAAAGTCAAACTGAAGAGAAATTATCAACCTATCGCTATTCAATATGAAAATTCTCCCGATCTCAACGATTTAGACGCCTTGGAGGTATTTACCAAAAAGTGTGAAAGCTTTGGCAGTCCACCTGATGAATTAGAAGAACTGCTAAATACCTTCAAAGAGCTACAAAACTGGATGAAAGAAAAAGAGGAAGAAAGATAAAATGAAAATATTACGCCTTTGCATACATAACCTGAACTCTATTCGAGGCGAAGAACCGATTTGGATCGATTTTTCAGCCAGTCCTTTATTGGAATCTGGGATCTTTGCCATTACGGGAGATACTGGGGCCGGGAAGACGACTATTTTGGATGGACTTACGCTCGGACTGTACGGCAAAATTCACCGCAATAAGGAAGTGAAAGAGGTGCTGTCATACGGGGCCACCAGTTGTTTGGCAGAAGTAGAATTTGAAACAGCGCAGGGCATTTTTAGAGCGAAATGGAGTATCTGGCGAGCCAATCAGAAAATAGATGGTAAACTTCGTGGCCCGGATAGAGAACTGTCTCAATGGAACGCCGAGACGAAGGAATTCGAAGTAATCGCCAAGAAAATTCGAGAGGTAGATCAGCAAGTAGAAGCGATATCCGGATTAGATTACGATCGCTTTACCCGTTCTGTACTCTTATCACAAGGTGATTTCGCTGCTTTCCTCAAGGCGGATGCCAGAGACAGAAGTGATCTTTTGGAACGGATAACGGGCACAGAGACCTATTCGCAATTATCCATTGCTGCTTTTGAAAAACATAAGGAGGAACAACTCCGACTGCAGTCTTTGATCACGGAAAGAGATGGCTTACAACTCTTGGACCCAGACTCACTAGAAGAGCTACAACAGACTTTAAAAGAGAAAGAGCTAGAAGGTGCACAAAGCAAGCAAGCGCTAGATGCACAACGACTACTATTGCAGCAATTGATGCAAAAGGAGAAGCTTGATCATGAATTGAACTTACTTAAGCAGCATCAGCTTCGTTTGCAAGCAGAAGAAACTGCATTAGCGGCCACATTCGACAGCCTTGCACTACATCAAAAGGCACAACCTCATCAGATAGGCCTACAAGCCCTCCAGACTCTCCAGCAGACCAGCAAAACGATTAGTGAGGATATCCAACAAATAGACCAGCAACTCACGGAATTAGCCACTAAAAAAGCGCAAAGTGAAGAGGGCTTAAAGCAAGAACAGCAAACTTTGACGAAGCAATTGGCTGCACTGCCCGAGGCCAAGGAGAAAATAGAGCAGGCGAAAAAGCTAGATGTACAGTTGATAGAGCGTAAAGCTCCTTTGCAGAGCCGAGAAACAGTACTGGCCACCACTAAAAAGGAAGTCGACCAGATAAGCGCACAGCTTGACCATTTCAACCTTCAGCACAAGGTAGCCAGTCAATCCTTACTGGCCGTCGAAACCTACCTGGTGGAAAATACGCACTTGGCTAAGTTAGTGGAAGACTTACCTATTATTGAGCTAAAGAAGGGGCAATTAAGAGAGTTGCTACTTGAAAAGAAGGACTTGGATCAAGTGGATTCCCAATTAACGGAAGTTGTTCGACAGGCTGAAGCAAATTTACAGCAGCAGCTTCAAAAAAAGGAAAAGCTCCAGCTAGAATTGGATGCCTTAAGCGATTCCTTTGCTAAGCTGAGTCCAAATGACATCCCTCAAAATAGAGCTGAATTATTAGAGCTGCTCCAGCAGGAAATTGAATCCTTGAATGCACAAAGAGAAAACTTGCATCAACTTTTCCAGCTCAATGAGGAATACCAGCATCTGATTGAGGTATTGAGTGGATATGAAGAAGAATTGGATCATTTGCGGCGAGAAGAATGGAGTATCCATAAAGAATTGATGTCATCGGTAGAAGTTTTGGATGCGGTGCGCAAAGACCTAGACTACAAGCAGCACGTATATGATTTGCAGCAAGCGCACGCCAATTATGAGAAAGATCGGCAGCTCTTGGAGGAAGGGACTCCTTGTCCGCTTTGTGGTGCCACGCATCATCCGCTAGGAATAGGAGAGGAAGCGGCTGAGAAATTTATAGACAAAGCAAAGGAGGAATTAGCTACGGTAAAAACACAGTATGAACTGGTGTATAGAAGCCATAAAAAACTACTACAACGACAAGATAGTGCCGAACAAAGAATTGAGCAATTAGCGGGGAATGAGTTGAAAACAACAAGTGGAGATGTGGCCAAGCAGTTTGATCGCATCCTCTCCTATGAAGAAAAGATTGCACAGGTAGTACCACGTATTGATGACGGGGCGTATCAACTAACTCGTTCCTCTTTACTCAAAATCAAGCTAGAGGAATTCAGCGCAAGGGTAGAGGGGATGCGTAAAACCAGGACGGATTTACTCCAATTGCAAGCTAAAATAGAAGGCATAGAAAAAGAAATCAAGCAGCTTGACGAAGGGCAGAAAGAGGGATTGCATCAGCTTGAAATTCAGAAGGAACGCTTGCAAGTTAATGCGAAGACTAGCACTGAAAACGCTAAGAAATATGAACTTACTGTAGCAGAACTTAATGCGGTTCTGAAGCTATATGGTTACCAGTTTGAATTGGAGAAGGCAGCCGTTCTTTTTACGTCTCTCCAGGAATTACACCAGAAGCATGTTCACCAAAACACAATAAAGCAGGAACTAGTAAGTACACTAGAAAAGCTGTCGATTCAGCAAGCGCAACTGAAGGAGAGGTCGAAGGAGAAGGAGGTTGCCGTAAAGTCGCTCGAAGAAGAAATGCAGGCCATGCGGCAAGAAGTGGATAGGATCCACAAAGAGCGAGCGGCAGTTTTAGGAGAGCAAGACCCACTACAGTTGCAAAATCAATTGGAGGAACAATTGCGATTACAACAAGAGGCGGTTAATACGATAGGCCAGCAGGTCACGGCGCTAAGAACGGAAGAAAAAAGTTTGCATAAGCACTTGGAAGCGCAACAAGCCAGTCTGGCTAATAAGCTGACTGAGGTGGGGCAGGAGGAAGCAGCATTAATCGAAAAGGTAATGAAAAGCGGCTTTGAAAACCTGAATACCTTGGAAGCCGCTTTATTGACCCCTGAAGATTTTCAACAGAAACTGACTAAGCGGCAGGATTGGGAACGCAAAACAGTGGAAGTAGGCCAATCGATCAAGGATACCCAGGAAGATTTGAAGCAGTTGGAGGAGATAGCGGTATCCACGGCTTCATTAGCGGAACTACAACAGGGGGTAGAGACAACAGAAGCTGCATTTCAGGCTTTGCAGCAAGAAATTGGTGCTCTACGAGAACGAGTGCAGCGACATTTTGCACAAACAGAAAAAGCGACCGCCCTTTTAGCGGGCATCGAAACGCAAGAAAGGGAATTACTCCGTTGGGCCAAGCTAAATGAATTGATCGGTCAAGCGGATGGGAAGAAATTCCGAATCTTTGCGCAAGGTTTGACCCTAAACAAATTGATTTTCTTAGCCAACCAGCACCTTAGTCAGCTGAATGGGCGTTACCTGATACAAAAAAGTAGTGACCAAGATCTAGAATTGTTAATTCTTGATACTTATCAGGCAGACAATTTACGTTCTATGAATACACTGTCAGGGGGCGAGAGCTTCTTGGTCAGCTTAGCCTTAGCTTTAGCCTTATCGGATTTGGCGGGGAGGAGGGCTCAGATTCAATCGCTGTTTATTGATGAAGGTTTTGGTACCTTAGATGATAATAGCCTGGACTTAGCCATTACTACCTTGGAGAACCTGCAAGCTAACGGTAAGACAATTGGCGTAATCTCTCATGTACAAGCTTTAAAAGAACGAATATCCACACAAATAAAGCTCGTGAAAAAAGGAAGTGGCTTTAGTACCGTAGAAATAACGGCAGAGGGCTAGGAAAGGTAGCGTATTGATCTTTGTGTCGAATATACATTAAGGCTAATCGAAATAATAGGCTCAGATTTTAACAATTTGTGTTAATTTGCAGTATACTTACTATAAATACTAGAAGAACATGCAGAAGAATCTCAAGGCATTATTTGGTGAACATCACGGATTGGATGGTAAAAGTGTAGATTTTTTGACTACGGCCTTAGCTAAAAACAATTTGCCCGGTTTCGATTATTTGGAGTTTAAGCAATCATTGGGCGCTTTGGCCGATCTGAATATGGATGAAGAAACAGCCATAAGATCTGCCTTTGCTACCGCCGCTACATTGGGATTAACCAAAGAGAAACTGATTAAGACCGCAGAACATTACAAAAAGATCTTGCACACGGAAAAGACCCAATTTGATGCAGCGCTGCAAAATCAAATTCAACAAAAAGTAGCTTCCAAACAGACAGAAGTTTTGAAGTTGAAGAAGCAGGTGGAAGACTACAAAAAGAAAATCTTGCAGTTGGAGGAGAAAATTCTCAGCTCACAGCGAATCATTGATAGTGCAGATGAGACCATCCAGGCTGCTCAACAAAAGATAGAGGGAACACGTAAGCATTTTGAAACAGCCTTGCAGAGTATTAATAATCAGATTAACAAGGATGTTGAAAATATTCAAAGTTTCCTTTAACTTATAGCCACTTTCTGTAAATGGTCCAAATATGACTTGGACACGCCCATTTTACTCAAAAAAAGAAAACATATTCTATGTCCAATATTGTGCAATTTCAAAATCCTGATGGCAAACCAAAATCTTTCTGGAAAAGACCAGAGGGGGTAACCGGTTTGTTGTTTATGTCAGCCTTAGTATTAGGTGGAGGTTATCTCATCTTTTCCAATTTAGCAGCTATCCTGCTTTTGCTGCAGAATACCGTCTATTTGGCGGTCCTACTAGGTGTTTTGGCAATGGTTGTATACATGGTGCTAGATCCCAAAATGCGAAACTTGATCTGGTATATGTACAAAAGTGTCATGCGATCTATCACCGGCATGTTTGTGCAACTTGATCCTATTGGCATTCTTAAAAGTTATATTGAAGATCTTCAGGATAACTTAGGGAAGATGCGCAAGCAGTTGGGGGCCTTGAAAGGACAAATGAGGAAGATTCAGGGTTTGATGGAAAAAAATAGCAAAGAGATTAATAATAACCTCAAATTGGCACAGGCAGCACGAGATAAAGGTAAAGAGCAGCAGATGGTGCTGTCTTCTCGAAAGGCGGCTCGTTTGAAAGAGAGTAATGCCAAGTACCAAGCTTTATACCAGAAGATGGAGATCTTGTATCGAATTTTGAACAAGATGCACCAGAACTCTGAAATTCTTCTAGAGGATACCAAGGATCAAGTTGAGTTGAAGATTCAAGAACGCAAAGCTATCCGAGCTTCCCATTCTGCTATGAAATCAGCTATGACAGTGATTTCTGGCGATCCTGATAAGAGAGCGATGTTTGATATGGCCATGGAGGCTGTAGCGGATGACGTAGCGAACAAGGTAGGGGAGATGGAGCGATTTATGGAAATGTCTTCTAGCTTCATGGATTCTGTAGATCTTCAAAATGGAATTTTTGAAGACGAAGGTTTGAAGATGTTGGAACAGTGGGAGCAGAAAAGTACCTTGATGTTGATGGGCGAAAGTGGTTCCACCAATGATAGCCTTGACCTCAACAGTCCTACTTCTCAGCCTGAAATCAGAACCAATAAGGCTGGTAATGGAGAAACCTACGATAATTTATTTGACTAAGCTATAGCGCATTTGTCAAAAATACTTCCTGCTATCTATGGATAGATGGGAAGGAATAGAAAAGCGGAGAACTGAGGTTCTCCGCTTTTCGTATTTTCAGTGGAGCCTAATTTTAGGCTTTAGGCTTTTTTATGATATTTTTCGATTTCTTCATCCGCCTAACAAAACCTGCTGTCATACCTTTTTCCTCCTCTTTCTCAAATTGATCTAAAATGCTTTGAGACTGTAAAGCCAATAAGGCCTGTAGTTTAGGGTCGCCAAACTTATCAATAGCCTCATCGTTACATAAAGTGTATAAAACATGATCAGTGTCTGCTTTGGAGTAGGCTAGAATAAAATCTGAAACAAAAGTATAAGCCCCTCTGCTTCGTCTTACGCCGGATTGGGAGATAGCAGATAAAGTGCTATAGGAAGCCGCTGAATAGGTAGAGCAGTCAATGAGTTTTCCCTCGTTATTGATATAACTTCTACCTGATATGACTTGACAACCTGCAGACCAATTAGTCGTCCCATCAAAAGTCCAGTGGATATTGATGGTCGTATTGGGGTTGTTTAATTGAAGATTTTTTGGCTTCAGGTTTTCAAACCCATGTCGAATGTCATCCTCACTCAGGAAGTCATTCAAACTCCAATCTCTATGGACAAGTACACCCTTACTATACGGCCTCAAGGCCTTGTAAATTCTTTTACTTATCCTCTCTTTTTTTGAATCGCCGACTTTATGCCATGCCAAGCGGTATTTGTGTTGCCCTTCAACCAAGTAGGGTTCTCTTTTTTTGCTCTGTGCGGGGTGCGGGTCGGTTGATCCCCAAAATTTGAACACCAGACCGTTCATTAATAGAATAAATAAATCGTCGTTTCCCCTTACTCGAGCTGATTTATCCTGTTGGCGTCTTATTCCTATCAGGTGGATTTCACTTCTATCAGTTGACCATTCGCTAATTTTTCGTGTGTCGTTGGTTTTAGAAAAATTTTCCACGTCTTGTAGCTGAAGTAATTTCAGCAATTCTCCTTTCTTTACTTTTTCCTTGCCTGCCTTCAGCAGATTTTCATTGTGTGTTTTGATTTGGGTTAGTAGCTTAAGCCAGAGGTCATATTCTTTGGAAGATTTGGCCTTTTTAGGTTTCTTCGAATTGTCACTAAGAACTTTGTTCAGTCCCCATGTGCAATAATGCTTCGCTGCTTGCCAGCGCATCATATGTTTATGGGTAGTCTTCCAAACCCGTCCATCGGGCATCCCTACTTCTTCAATTCCACCGACCTCTTCTACGGTACGGATGTATTCCTGAAACAAGCGCAAAGAGGCTAAGGTCCAATACCCGAACACCCCATCAAGCCGGGCACCGGGCATAAACCCATGATCTTGTAGAAAAGTCTGTAAATTTTTGATATTAGTTCCTGGCGTTGATTTAGGTTTAATCCATTCATCTTCGCCTTCACCTCGAAACTTCAGCCGTTTCGTTTTATACTTCTTGGCTTCCCAAAAAAGGCTGTGATATTTCTGAAAATAAGCTTCCTTGGTACTATTGAATTCCTCCAAAGCGCCCTCATCTATCATCCCAAGATGTAGAACTTCTGTGAGTGTAAGAATAGGTTTAGGTTCTGAGTCAGTGCTAGTAGGCATGATATGATTTTAGGTGTTTGGAATAGTGAGTCAGGATGCTTCTTTGATCATTTTACGGGCAAGAAGGGATTTTGGTTCGCTCCACCTCGCAGCATCAGGACTCTATGGTATAATAACGTCTTTTGTAAATGCTATCAAATAAGAATAAGACAGCTCTTTTTTGAAAAATCGTGGCTGATGATAGGAGAGGGGGGAAGTATGATAACGACTGCCTCCCTCTCCTCCTTCTTGATGAGATAAAAACCTACTACTAGTTGACCGCTTGTGCAGCATCGATGATCCCCCAACCGTATTGGCCATTTCTGCTGGGATAAACACTGGCTGCATTCTTTAAGCGACTCAGTACCTGTGATCTGGATTGACCAGGATTGGTAGCCCAAACCAAAGCGGCAATTCCCGCCGTAGTAGCCGTCGCTGCCGAGGACCCTCCCACGCTTGAGGGGGTATTTCCACTTTTGGCCAAGGTCAAAGATGTACGATCATTGTTGCTACTTCGCTGCATGACAGCGACAAAGTCGACGGCACTGCCGGAATGACAGGTGTTGCAGCGATTAAGACTGGATCCGTCTTTTACACCGGTTACAGCCACCGTTTGACTCATCGTGGCGGGAAAAACAACGCCTACCCAATTGGTGAAAGAAGTAGAAGTACCCGCCGCTGCAAAGATCATCTTTCCTCGGTTATACGCATAGTATATCCCATCCGCTACAGTACTGCTGTAAAAGATGTCTCCGATCGACATGCTAATAATCTTTGTACTACTATTGTTACCTGCGATGACCAGGGCATTCTTGACGCCCGTTTTTTCTTTGGAACCATTGACTACCACGTCGCCCGTTCCCCGAATGGATAGTAAGTTACAATTGTAGGCTACCCCCACGGAACTTCCACCGCTACCTCTGGGCGCAGCAATCAAACCAGCCATCTGCGTACCGTGTCCACACTTATCATTAGGACCGTCAGGTTTAGTCTTCCACCACCAAAAGTCGCTATTGAAAGTCCCGGTACGGCTTAAAATTCTTCCCTGAGACTGCCCAGAATTAAACTCACTTCCTAGTTTACTCTGCGTGGGATAAATACCCGTGTCTATCAATGCGACGCCGATACCCGCGCCAGTACTAGTAGACCAGGCGGTAGGTATATTCATATTGTAAAAATTCCAAGGTATTTTGACGCTTGGACTGGTGGTTGTATAATCTGCTGTGGGGATATTATCGTTAGGAGAAAGGCCGCAGCCAGAATCACTTCTTTCTTGAAAATCTTCCTCCATTTCGTAACCTAAAGGCTCCACAAAACGTACTTCAGGCATAGACCTTAGTTGGCTAATTATTTCTTTATTATGCACTTTCACCATAAAATGAGGTAAAACGCCATCTGGTTCAGGTAAAAGGATATCTGCTTGACTTATCTTTTGCTCGGGGTTTAAACGATTGGTTTCTTCGCTAATAAAAGAAAGCAGTTTATTCTTTATATTTGACCATTCAGAATCATGGATATTAATCAAGTGAATTTTATCCTGAATTTGAGTAAAACCTTTGGGTTGGTACCCAATGCTCACAATGGAATCACTTTGGACGACCGAACTCCATAAAACGTGATCATTTGCGTTTTTCCAATGGAATACATCATTCTTGGTCTCAATCTCATTTTTAACAATAGCATTTAAGGCTGCTTTGGTTAGTGGCTCTTGTAAATCGGCAGCTGACTGTTCTGTGATTTTTTCTTTAGAACAAGCCACCAAGCCAAGAATCACCGTGGAGAGCAGGATGTAAGTTTTCTTAAACTTCATCTTTGTGGTGTTTTAGTTAGGAAATTAAGTTTTTAAGAATCATTTACTTTGGTTTACAAAGTATTAAAAATCTAGAAATTATAATATTTAATTCTGATGTTATTCGCCTTGGGCAAATATTGATTTATAGTTGAAGAGAAGTGACGAAACGGTACTTGTTTCCGTCTAATAAATACAAGAATTCCATGTGTACTCACGATAACGAAATCCAAAATCAAATGAAGTTTATTGTCTACCGGCAAGCTGTCGTAAAATCGGTCCTTTTTTTACTGTTTTTGTGCCCCCTGGTTTTGTTAGGCCAAGAAAAGACTGGATCTAATTCCGTAGGTACTAAGGTCCTATTTATAGATTACGGAAACCCCAATTTAATAGAAGATTTAGATATCACAAACGGCCTTGAAATTAGCTATATCCGGGGAGTTAATCGCTTTATTAATCTATCCTTTCCATTGAAGGTAGGGGTGGCAAGTGTCATGGATGATATCAATAATCGCAATATCGTCAGTTTAGATGCGATACTACAATTTCAATATGCCAAGGATGAGAAAAGTTGGCTTATTCCTTATTTCTTCGGTGGTGGTGGTTTGGTATATGAACGTTCCGGGACGGCCAATACGCAAATACCCATGGGCTTGGGGATTAACTTTAAAGTGGGAAAGAATTCTTACATCAATGTGCAAGGGGAATACCGAATCTCAAATCTAGAAAATCGAGATAATGTGCAGGTGGGATTGGGATATATTTATCGCTTTGGAAATGCGGATAAGGACGGAGATGGTATTGTAGATGGGAAAGATAAATGCCCGGAAATTCCTGGTTTGGTGGCCTTCGAAGGTTGCCCCGATACGGATGAAGATGGTGTGGCCGATAGTGAAGATGGATGTCCTTTAGTAGCTGGATTGGTGGAAATGCAAGGTTGTCCTGATACCGACTCGGATGGAATTACGGATAAGGATGATGAATGCCCCCGTATGGCAGGCCGATTAAATGGTTGCCCAGATAGCGACAATGATGGCATCGCTGATTCCGTGGACGAGTGCCCAGATGTAGTAGGAACGAAAGCCATGGCCGGTTGTCCCGATCGAGACAGTGATGGCCTAGCAGACTATAAAGATAAGTGCCCAGATGACTATGGGCCACTGGATAACGACGGCTGCCCTGTGGCAGTAGATACGGATAACGATGGTGTAGCGGATAAGGATGATCAATGTCCTACTGTTGCCGGTACGCTGAATGGCTGTCCGGATACCGATGGTGATGGGGTGAGAGACAGTGACGATCGTTGCCCAGAATTGGCGGGTCCATTCTCGGGTTGCCCGGATACAGATGGTGATGGTTTGATGAATGCAGAAGACCGCTGTCCTAATCAGGCCGGTCCCGTAAATAATCAAGGTTGCCCCGTTGTGACTAAAGAAGTCCGGGAAGCGCTAAACATTGCGACCCAGGCGGTTCGCTTTGAAACAGGACGGGCAACTTTAAAGCCAGTCTCTTTCGACGTTTTGGATCGTGTCGTTCAAATAATGAATCAGTATGTGGATCATAATCTGACCATCGCAGGACATACCGATAATACAGGAGAGGCCCCTAATAATCAAATCCTTTCCGAGGATCGGGCAAAAGCTTGCTTCCAATATCTCGTTTCCAGAGGTATTGCCCCTTCAAGAATGGCTGTCTCTTATACACATCTCCGAGCCCACGAGACCGAGGCTGATCTC